>JBGOXQ010000145.1:0-5506 GCA_041479225.1 Bathyarchaeia archaeon | reverse complement strand
GTTTACACTTCTGCTGCTGGCGGAGACTGGGTAACCACAAGCGGCACCATGGTTTGGCAGTACGGTCAAGTTAACGGGTTAGTTCTTTATTACGGAGCATACTATCAGCTTTTCACGTCGATGTTCGTTCACGCGACAATAATTCATCTCGCAGGCAACATGCTTTTCCTATTGATTTTCGGCTTAAGAGGCGAAGAGATGTTTTCTCTGCCAGAGTTCGTTGCAGTTTATTTGCTCGGAGGCTTAGCGGGAAACCTGCTTTCTCTCGTCATGGGACCAGACTTCTCTTCAGTTGGAGCTTCAGGCGCAATTTTCGCGTTGTTTGGCGCCTGCGTAATCTACGACAGACGATCAATCAGGCAATCTATAGTTGGAGCTTTGATCTATGCTTTTTTCCTGTTCATATTATTCAGTGGAGGACCAGAAGTGAATTACTTAGCGCATCTTGGCGGTTTGGGAGCTGGCTTGCTCATCGGCTACGTGTTGGCTATCACGCGCAAACCTGAAGCAAGATACAGAGTCAGCTATTCCTACGGAAGAAATCCGATTGGTTTTTTTTACGGCAGAATTAAGGCTTCTATCTTGACTTTGCTTCCGTCCTTCAAGCTCAAATGCTTTCGGAGGCAGACTGGTGCTATGATTTCAAGCACCGAAACGTCATAGTGCGTTCTTAACGCGGAAAGCAATGCGCCCTTTACTTTGTTATCGATCATAACTGGGTAGCACTTGACTAAGCCGAAGGTGCGCTCGCCGTTTTTAAAGCCTTCAACCTCAATTGCCGGGTAAGCTTCCAGTTCTGTGCGGGTTTTCATGTCATAGTCACCCGTCAATTTCAGGTTCAGCGTTCCGGGGTAAGGGTCGAAACCGAGTTTTTCGATAAATTGTTTCCGGTAATGCTCTTTTGTGATGTAGTATGCTCCTTCGCCTAAGCCTGTGAAAACGGTGCCTTCCAACGTGACTGAAGGTGGGTAAGCTGCTTCAATCAGGAACTTTAGGTTGGTGTAGAGTTTCTGCATTTCCGTTGTGCCAGCAGCTTCGATTTTTATGAGGCATCCATCGTGAGTTATGGTTCTTTTTATCCAGCCTTTGTGTTCCAGTTCTATCAGGTAACGTGAAGCAGTCTGTTGGCTGGTTCCGAGTTTCTGTGCAAGGTATTCAGTGGAGATTTTGGCGGTTCGCTTGTGCGCGCCCATTTCCGCAAGTTTAAGAAGTGTGAAAAGTTGTCGCCAATCTTGTGCGTCAGTCATTTTTACCCTGCGATTAACGGTTGAAGATGTATGTATAGGCGAAAAGTGGATATTTAAACACCACGAAAGATACGTAACTCTTTCATGATGGTGACTAGTTGCTCGGAACAGACTATACCCCCCCTATTATATACTTTAATTAGACTGAAGAAGTCGGAGTCTCAGTTTTTAACGTTCAAGGTTTGGAGGAGAATATTTTAAATCAGTTTTTTGCCTCAGCAGACTCTTTTCTTGTCATTTCCAAAATGTTAAATACCAGCTGAGACAAAGCAACCCTCCAGTTTTGTGAAAGGAACAGACTCGCAGGGATAAGGGAGAAAATAAGAATGAAAAGCACACTTCAAAAGGCTCTTGTTGCGGCCTTAATACTTTTTGCAGTTACCTGTGTGTTGGGCATAGCTGTGCCGCCTACGAAGGCTTCGGCGAGTGTCACCTCTTCGCAGTATGGTTATTATGATTCTTTGTTGCAAGGTTACTACATATTTGGCGAAGTCAAAAATGATGGAGACAAACCTGTAACTAACATAACGGTGAATGTTAACTGCTATGACGCTTCAAATAATCTGTTAAACACAAACCCAGTGAAAGGGTACATAGACGGACCCAACGCGGCTAACACTGCTTCGCCTTTTGTCTTAAATCCCGGCGCCAAAGCTCCCTTCAAATTGCAGATGCAAAGGGGCGCTTTAAGCTTTAGCTACCAAAATATTAATCGCCTCACTTCTACAGCGTCCTTCACTGAATGCAATAGCGTGCCTGTAGGGCTTCAAGCAAGCGTGTCAGGCATAGTTCAGGTTCTTACCCCAAACGTGCAGGGCACTATAAAAAACACTGGTGCAACAATAGCGGAAAACGTCTTCGTTTACATGATTGGTTATGATTCAAACGGGGCGATTCTTGGTCCTTATGGTCAAAAGATTTCGGCTTCAGGAGGAGGTAATTCACTAAATCCTGGGGAGACTGGTGACTTTTCGTTAGCTGCTCTCATATTTCCTGTAAGCGGAGAAACAGGCATAATCGCCGCCAGTTACACGATAACAGCCCAATCCTTCGTCACATCAAGCGCGGACCATAGTGGTTTCGCTGCTCAGTATGCAATTGCTTCTGAAGTCTCAGGAGCCATAACATATTCGAGTAATAACCCATCGCCTTCGGGAGCACCTACTCCAGTTGAATCGCTTGCTCCATCGTCTTCCTCTGCTTCAAGTTCTTTGCCGTCTTTGTCTCCCACATCTAGTCAAATGGCAACCCCGACGCCCGTATTAAATAATTCCGCACATAGCCAAAATGTTTGGGTTCCTTCACCGACAAACGCTGTGGTCGCAACGGCAGCGTCAGTAGCCGCAGTGAGCGTGGTTGCAGCAGTTGCTTCCGCCGTCAGCACGCCTGCTGAGGCGACCGCTGGAGGATTCGCTGACAAAGTTAAAGACATTCTTCCCGAGACAATCAAGGGGTGGCTTGAAGAAAAACGTAAGCCGCATTTGAAGGAAAAGGAAGGCTCGCCCTTTGTCCCGATGAAAACGGAGTTGATGGCATACATCATTTGTATACTTCTGCTATCGTTGGCATATTCATTCGTTAAAGCTACAGACTTAGGTCCACTGGACTTTAGTGAACTATTTCTCCTTCTTCCAACTTTGCTTCTAGTGGGCTTCGTTGTAGGGTTTGTGAAAACTTTCTTCGCTGTCACTTACACAAGGTCCGCTGGCGTCTGGACTGAGCACAAAGTATGGTATCTAGGGTTGGCAACTTTTATCGCTACGACGATAGTGCTTAAGATGCCGTTTGCATGGCCAAGCCGCAGAGTTCATGTTGAGCCAGACATATCCAAACGCAAAGAAGGAATCGTGTCTGCAGTTGACATACTTATTTCTATGGCTTTCGCAACCGTCTTTTTCCTGATCCTAATAGAAGGCTTCGAACTGATAGGTAGCATGGGCTTAGCAATGTGTCTTTGCGGAGCTTTCTTCGACACTTTCCCAATAAAGCCTATGAACGGCAGGAACGTGTTCAAATTCAGCAAGATTCTATGGGGAGCTCTGTTCGCAATCAGTTTAGCGCTATTTGCTGCTTGGGTGCTGATGCTATAAACCTTAGTACGATTAGCCTTGAGTGCAGGTTACATTTACCCATACGCTTATCCCACGCGTATCCAAGCAATGCACCGAAATCGGTAGCGGGTCATTTGGGCTTTCTGCGGCTAACGTCAAACGATATGTGCTGTTGCCAAAGTCGATAAATTCCACCGCTGAGGGCTGCACCCACGAACCGGACTCGCCTTGCTCGTAGTAAATTGTAAGGTTTTCCGCTAGGATCGTTTATTCTATCTGTGTGTGTACCTGTTTTAACGCACACTACAGCTTAATGAATTCTATAGGTTTTGGGCAATTTCTCCCCATGAACAAGTGTCAGATGAATTCTCACTATTAGCTAAATATTGTGCACATTTGTCTCATTTTTATGAAGAAATGTTTATATAAAGTATTCATGTTTGAACACGCGATTTAAGGTGTACTTATGGATCAAGCCGTGTCTCATATAGAAAACAGTCAAGCCGACAGGCGAGACGCGGTAGACAACCAAATCCTAAATCTCCTACAAGAAGACAGCAGACTAAGCTACAACAAAATAGCACACAAAATTGGAATCTCCGTTGGCACAGCCTACAACCACATCAGACAACTCGAAGCCCAAGGCGTTCTGAAAGGCTACACCATCCTTGTTGACCCAGTGAAATTAGGATACGGCTTAACCGCCATAATATTAGTCCAAGCCGAAGGCGGGCACCTCATAGAGGTGGAGAACAAAATCGCCGAAGACACATGCGTAACTGCAGTTTACGATATAACCGGAGACTATGACGCCGCCGTAATCGCCAAGTTCAAAGACAGAAACAGCATGAACCTGTTCGTTAAGCATTTATTAGCCTCGCCTCACGTTAAGAGAACAGTGACAAATGTAGCCCTTAACACGGTCAAAGAAGACTTCAGGGTTAGACTTCCCTGATTTCAAACAGAAAACCTTCCAAAATGAGTAACCTGGTGAAGTGTATTATGTCGAAAAACCCAACAAGAATAACTGTAGCCTTCGACGAGTCAACAGCAAACTTGCTAGAGAAAATCAGCAAGGAAACCGAGCTTTCCCAAAGCGAAATCATGAGGCGCGCGCTCAGATTCTACAGTGACAACAAAGCGCTGACAGACCCAGCCCTCCGGAAAAAGGCTTACGCCTACATGGATCTGTTGCTTCACGGAGAACATATAATCCTAGATGTGGACCATTGGCTTCTTTTTCTCCGCTTAATCGAAAGCTCACCTGATAAAGAAAAATTCTGGAGTGAACACAGAGAAGTGGCACGCGCTCACAAGGAACAGCTGAAAAGCAATGTGCATACGGCTGAGGAGCTATTGGCAAGACTGGAAACATGCAACTTCTTCAGGATGACTAAACAATCGGAGAAGGATTTCACGTTGATTTTCGGGTCTGAACTGCCGAAGAAGTTTGTCCGTGTTTTCCTTGAGGAATACTTCGCTGCCATGGCAATCAAAGCTGAGATTAAGGAAAACCTAACCAAGCTGAGCGTGACAGTCAAGCCTTAGCCAAAGAAATGCAGGTTTCAGATAAAAAGTTGAGTTGAAGTAGCCTTGCTACTCTTCCATCATAATCAACGTTAAAGTTGACCGCACTTTAGGCAGTGTTCTGACTTGTCTAGTTACCAATTCTTTCAGTTGCTCCATGGTTTCAGCTTTGACCTTGGTGATTATGTCGTACACTCCGTACGAAAAATAGGCTTCTTCCACTCCGTTGATGCCTTTAAGTTCTTTTAACACTTCGTCTTCGGAACCTGATTCAACATTTATCAATACGAAGGCTTTCGGCATGACAAATTCTCCTCTGTTACATTAATGGACTCTGCCAATTAAAGTATTGCGCCGACCAGCGGGGTCTACAGCTTGAATAGCCTCGAAAGTTTAGAAAGGAAAAGGCTTAGCTACCAAAAATCTTATGAACACTCTTAAGCGATAGTGTAATTTAGAAGATGAGCAAGAATGGTTTACTGTACAAAATGCGGCACCTTAAACTCTGATGAAGCTAACGTCTGAGTTAAATGCGGCCACCCCTGCAAGTAGGAGAAACAGGTCCCTACTGGAGACACAGACACTACAGAGACGAATACACCCACGACCGCGCCAGAAGAGGCGGAGGCATGGGAGCTCTGTTTGTAGGCATCATAATAATCATCGTCGGCTTGGGCTTCT
>JBGOXQ010000144.1:0-5529 GCA_041479225.1 Bathyarchaeia archaeon | reverse complement strand
CGGTGAGCACGTCGGCGTAGCTTGTTTTCTTGTTCGGCATGGGCACGTTGATAACTAGGTCGATTTTGCGGTCTTGTAGGTAGTCCAGAATGTTCGGGTTTGCATCCGCTTCCTTGATTTTGTACAGGGCTGTGACTTTTACGCCCTCTGCCTGCATGACTTCAGCCGTGTGTTTGGTGGCGTAGATTTCGAAGCCCATCTCCTCAAACGCCTTGCCCAACGCGACAGCGCGTCTCTTCGGCTCGTCACCGCCTACCGTGATGAGAACGGACCCGTGCTGAGGCGGCATGCGGAACTCAGCAGACTGCAACGCCTTCGAGAAGGCATCCGCGAAGTTCTCGCCTAAACACGCCACTTCACCCGTGCTAAGCATCTCCACGCCCAAAACGGGGTCAGCGCCGCTTAAACGCATGAAACTGAACTGCGGCACCTTCACACCCACATGCCGAATAGGCGGCAACTCACACGTCTTAAGCGCTACGCTGAATTTTTTGTCCAGCATCGCCAACGTGGCAAGCTCAATCAGGTTCACTCCGCGAGTCTTGCTTACGAAAGGCATGGACCGTGAAGCGCGCAGGTTGCATTCGATGACGCTGACTTCGCCATCCTTCACCAAGTACTGAATGTTGTATGGTCCTTTAATTCGCAAGCCTGTGACGATTTTGCGTGTGGCATCTTCAACTTTCTTGACAACGTCAGCGTTTAACGTCTGCGTTGGAATAGTCATGGTGGCGTCGCCGCTGTGGACACCCGCGTTCTCTATGTGCTCCATTATGGCACCTATCAAACAGGTTTCACCGTCGGAAACCCCGTCAACCTCAACTTCTTTCGCGCCTTCAATGAACTTGGAAATCACCACAGGATGATCACGAGAAACCTTCGCAGCCAACTTGAGAAAGTTCTCCAGCGAAGTCTCATCATGCGCCACCCGCATGGCAGAGCCCGAAAGCACATAGCTCGGACGCACGATAACGGGGTAACCTATGGTTTCGGCGAACAACTTGGCGCCTTCAATCGAAGCCAACCTGCTCCACGGCGGCTGCGGAATATCCAACTTATCCAGTAGCTCGCTGAATTTTCCCCTGTCCTCTGCACGGTCAATGTCTTCTGCCGCGGTACCCAGCAGTTTAACGCCTGAATGCGCCAGTTTCATAGCTAAGGTGTTGGGGATTTGACCGCCCACGCTGGCTATGAGACCCAGAGGATTTTCCTTCTCATAAATGTCCAAGATTCTTTCAGGAGTCAACTCTTCAAAGTACAGTTTGTCGGAGACATCGTAGTCTGTGCTGACGGTTTCAGGATTATAGTTAACCATGATGGCTTCTTGGATGCCGTACTTCTTCAGCGCCCAGATGGTGTTGACGCCACACCAGTCAAACTCCACGCTGCTGCCTATGCGGAAGACGCCTGCGCCCAACACGAGAACTTTGCTTTTGGTCTTACTGAGCTCGATGTCGTCTTCGTCGCCGCCATACGTCAAGTAAAGATAGTTAGTCTTCGCAGGCCACTCAGCCGCCAACGTATCAATCTGCTTAATGACAGGAACGATGCCAGCGGTTTTCCTGAACTGACGCACCTCAGGCTCCGTCGTATCCGTGCAAAAAGCAATTTGTTCATCCGAGAAACCTATCCGTTTGGCTTCACGCACCGTTTCCTCTGCCGTGCTGTCCTTAAGCTGTAATGCACAAAGTCTAGCTTCCATGTCGATGACATTCTGGATTTTATGCAGGAAAAACGGATCCACACCGCTTAAGCGATAAATCTCTTCAATTGTGACGCCCATTTTGAGGGCTTTCACTATCTTGTACAATCGTTCGTCAGTGGGGTTTGCCAAAACCTCTTTGATTCTTTCCACAGGTTCAGGCTCAGAATCTTCCGGGTTGCAGACCAAACCTATTTTACCTGTATCTAGCATGCGCACGGCTTTCTGCAGCGCTTCTTCCAAGCAGCGTCCGATAGCCATGACTTCGCCTACGCTGCGCATCTGGGGTCCTACGTGGCGGTCGGCGTTCTTGAACTTCTGCAGGTCCCACCGCGGAATCTTCACCGTAATGTAGTCTAAGGCGGGTTCGAAGCAGGCGGTGGTGACTTCGGTGACTTTGTTTATGAGTTCAGGAAGCGTGTACCCAATCGTCAACTTCGTCGCAATGTAAGCCAGCGGGTAGCCTGTGACTTTGCTAGCTAACGCAGAACTGCGGGACATGCGGGAGTTGACTTCTATTACGCGGTACTCTTCCGACTTCGGGTGCAGCGCCCACTGGATGTTGCATTCGCCCACAATGCCTAAAGCACGTATAGCGGCTATCGAGGTGGAACGGATAAGGTGGTACTCGCGGTTCGTCATGGTTTGCGACGGCGCAACAACGATAGAGTCGCCTGTATGCACGCCCATGGGATCAAAGTTCTCCATGTTGCAGACAGTTAAGCAGTTGTCGTTGTAATCGCGCATGACTTCGTACTCGACTTCTTTCCAGTGACCCACATACTCTTCCACAAGAACTTGGCTGATTCGGCTCTGAGCTAAACCACGAGTGACAATTTCTCGAAGCTCCCAAGCATTGCGAGCTACACCTGCGCCTCTGCCGCCAAGAGTGTAGGCTACGCGGATGATAACGGGGTAACCAATCTCCTTCGCCACATTAAGAGCTTCCCCAACCGTAGTGGCTGCCTTGCTTCGCAACGGTGGCACGCCTGCCTTAAGCATGGCTTCGCGGAAACGCTCCCTATCCCCCGTATCCTCGATAGCTTGAACGGGGGTTCCCAGAACTTTAACGTTGTACTTTTCCAGTATGCCTCTCTTGGAAAGTTCGATGCCACAGTTCAACGCGGTCTGCCCACCAAAGCCCAGCAGAATGCCGTCGGGACGTTCTTTCTGGATAACTTTCTCCACGTACTCAGGCGTAACCGGAAGCAGATACACCTTACCAGACAGCCGCGGGTCAGTCTGAATAGTGGCAATGTTCGGATTAATCAGAACGGTTTCGATGCCCTCTTCCTTCAGGGCTTTGAGGCATTGGCTGCCGCTGTAGTCGAATTCGGCTGCTTCGCCGATTTTGATGGCGCCACTTCCCAACACCATGACTTTCTTGATCCATTCTTGCTTGGGCATTATTGGGCAGCCTCCATGTTCTTCACGAAAGTGTCAAAGAGAAACTCGGTATCGTAAGGTCCAGGCGTCGCCTCAGGATGCCACTGCACAGCAAAGGCAGGTTTGCTCTTATGCTTGACGCCTTCGATGGTTTTGTCGTTAGGATTAATGAACCAAGGTTCCAGCGGGATACGGCAGAAACATTCAGTGTCGATGGCATAGCCGTGGTTCTGCGTAGTTATGTAACAGCGGTTATTGTTCACATCTAACGCGGGCTGGTTTTGGCTGCGGTGCCCAAACTTCAGCTTATAAGTATCTCCACCCTGCGACAAAGCCAGAATCTGAGCGCCTAAGCAAATGCCCATCAACGGAACCTTCTCCACAAGTTCTTTCGTGCTTGCGATGGTTTTGACGCATTTCTTCGGGTCTCCTGGACCATTGCTCAGGAAAACTCCATCGGGGTGGTAACTCATGATTTCTTTGGCTGAGAAATCATATGGAACTCTGACTACGTTGACGCCGCGTTTCAGCAAATTCCGTATGATGCTGTTTTTGACTCCGCAGTCTATGAGGACTACAGTGTGTTTGCCGTCAACCTTGTACTGGACGGGTTCTTTCACGGAGACTTCTTTCACCAAGTCTGTGGCGTTGGGGTCAGGGATGCTTTTTGCTTCTTTGAGGAGGCGGTCAAGGTCGGGTTCTTCGCCTTCTTCGAAACTTTGAATTATTCCAAGCATGACACCGTGCGTTCTAAGCTTCTTCGTGAGGTGCCGCGTGTCGATGCCGCTGATGCCTGGAATGCCCTCGTCCAGAAGCCACTTGTCCAATGTCCGTGTGGATGCCCAGTGATACGGCTCAGTGCACAATTCATGAATGATTAGGCCTGAGGTTTGGATGCGGTCCGACTCAAAGTAAAGCGGCAACCCCAAGTTCAAGTCGTAAGGTGGAACGCCATAATTGCCTATAAGCGGGTACGTTAAGGCAAGAATCTGCCCCCTGTAAGACGGATCAGTGAGTGCCTCTGGGTAACCCACCATCTGAGTAGAAAACACCACTTCGCCCGTGAGTCTTTTGGGTGCGCCGAACCCTTTGCCGACAAAAAAGGTGCCGTCTTCTAAAACTAAAGCCGCTTTCTTGCTTTTGCAGGAGTTATGTTCTTGCACCAAAGCCCTATCTACCTATCAGCTTGAATTTTTAAATCTTGCGCTTTTGCTTTTTTCGCGGGAAGATAAGAGTTGACGGTGGTTTCCAGTTTGTTTTCAGCCTCTTCAAGTTCCTTGTCCATCTTGGATATATTGGATTTGGTAGCGAACAGTTGTTTCTCCCGTGCCGCCAAAGCCCGCTTCACCTCGCTCGGTGCAGGTCCACCCTTGACTGTGTAGGTTTCGACTAGTTTCAGCGGGTTCGCAAGTTCCGCGAGGTCTGCTGCTTTGACTGAGAGTTTGATGCCTGCCGCGTCAAGAGCTACTTGCTGCAACAGTTTCGGCGTGGCATCCGCAAAAGTTAACTTTTCCTCAATAAGTGATTTTACAACTGCGCCAACTATCTTGTGCGCTGTTCGGAAAGGAACATTGTACTTGCGTACGAGCATGTTAGCCAACTCCGTGGCTGCCACAAAGCTCGCGTTAGCCTTGCTGGAAACGTCTGCGGTCACTTTGAGTTTGGGAAGCAGTTTGTGCAGCATATCAAGGGAGGCGCGGGTGGTTTCGATGGATTCCCAGAGTTTGGGCGTGACCTCTTGGAAGTCAAGGTTGTAAGTGGACGGCAAACTCTTAACCGCAGCCGCCGAAGCCACAAAGTTGCCCAATACGTGGCTGGCTCTGGCGCGTATGACTTCCAGCACTTCAGGGTTCTTCTTTTGTGGCATAATGCTGCTTGTGCTCGTGAACTCGTCGGGAAGCTCGACGACGCCGAAGTCGGGGCTACTCCAGATGATGAGGTCTTCGACGAATCGGCTCATGTTAATTCCGATGAGTGTTAGGGCGGCGATGGTTTCGGTGATAAAGTCGCGGCTGCCCACGGCGTCAATGGAGTTTTCCACTAAGCCGTTGAAGCCTAAGAGTTCGGCGGTTCGGTCGCGGTTTATCGGAAAACTCGTCGTTGCTAATGCGCCTGCGCCCAGCGGGCACTGGTTGACTCTTGTGTAGGCGTTTTGGAGTCTTTGCAGGTCGCGTTGCAGCATGTCATAATACGAGAGGAGATAATGCGCGAATGTGACTGGCTGTGCGGGTTGCAGGTGAGTGTACTCCAAGATGACAGTTTGCGTGTGTTCTTCTGCCACTTCTGCCAAATGGTCTTGCACATGAGCCACGTGCCGCATCAATGTGAGGAGTTCGTTGCGGAGTTGCATGCGAATAGCCGTAGCAACTTGGTCATTTCGGCTCTTGGCGATGTGGAGGTTTCCGCCAACTTCCGCGCCTGCTTCTTTGAGGACAGCTTCT
>JBGOXQ010000143.1:0-5542 GCA_041479225.1 Bathyarchaeia archaeon | reverse complement strand
ATTTGTAATGCTTGCTCACTGCGAGGGAGTTTAGTTTATATCTTCTTCAAAGAGCAACTCTAATGTTTGGCAGCTTAAGTTTCATAAGGGGTCAGCGACGCATAATGGCAGAAAAAACCGTTAAAAACTCAGAAATGACGGAGAAAAACATAGTTGCAAAAGTTGCTGAGCTAATGGAAACCCTCGACCACGTCAAGAAATATAATGCTCTCGCAGGGTCTTTTAAACGGTTTGCCCTGATCGTTTTGGGGTCCATCGCTGTTTTCCTTGCACTTGGCGCCTCGCTGGGTTTCTTGAATCTGGTGGTCACGTTTGATAGGCCCCAAATTTTTGTTGCGTCCCTTTTGCTGCTGCTTGTTCCAATCATAGGCATCGCAGTAGGGGTTCTCTTTATTCGGCGAAGGGTAAACGCAATCAAAACGGGCGAGTGGAGAGAAGAGCTTTTACATGGCTTTCCCTCGGCATTAAAAATTTTGTTGGAGATGGATTGGGATGAGACGTTTGATGAAATTTCAGCAGGAAGAGTTGGCTATGCCTTGTATGGGCTGCTGAAAACTGCTGCTTACTGGATCATAACGATTTTTGCAGTGGGGCTTTTGGGTAATCTTCTCACTTTTATCATTACGCAAAAGCCGGGCTTATTTGGTGGTTTCATTTGGGGTCTGCTTTCACTTTTAATAGTGTAACTGATCTTGAGGAATGTTCTTTCAAGACGTTATAATGAAATTCGAGCATTAGATAAACTCCTTTGGGAGCTGCGGTGGTTTAGCCTTGAACTTAGGAGAGCAGAGTTCCAAACCTGACCTCTACGTCATCGCGCGAATCATCAAGGCGCTCAAGGAGAAAAGCAGGATGAACAAAACCGCGCTTGCAACTTCAACGGGCTTGGCTTATGATAAACTGATTAAGTATTTGGCTTGGATGTCAGAGAAGGGCTTTGTTGTTGTGGACGAGAACGGTTTAGTTATTTTGACGAAAGCAGGTGCCGAGGCCTATGACGAATTGGTAAGTTGGATCATGAAGTACGTGGGGCAGCTCAAGTTTCCAAGATTACGCCTCAGAACATGAAGCTTGCTTTGTTGGCAACTCCCTCGGAATGAGTTCGCCTTTTAAGCTACGCAAAAGCCTTCTATGGAAGGCGATAAAGAGATGCCGTCACTAGAAGCAGTCAGCTTGTCAAAAAAATATGGTTCTTTCGAAGCCGTTGCAAACTTAAACCTCAAAATTGAGGGTGCAAAATGCGTCGGTTTTCTTGGACCCAATGGCGCAGGAAAGACAACTACCCTGAAAATGTTCACCGACCTGATCAGGGCTTCCTCTGGGCAAGCATTGATCAATGGCATCAATGTTCATACGCATAAAAAGAAAGCTCTTGAATCTGTAGGTACGCTTATTGAGACTCCTGAAATCTACCCGTCTCTTACACCGAGGGAAGCGCTAAACATGATTTCTGAAATTCGAGGGGTTCCAAAGGATGAAAGGAACCGTAGAATAGAGGAAGCCGTCGCCGAGGTTCGGATGAACGAGTGGATTGACAAGAGAGTAGGCAAGTTCTCAAAAGGAATGAAGCAGAGAATATGCATTGCCTCGGCGTTGCTCAGCGATCCAGCTGTACTTCTTCTGGACGAACCTACCACAGGACTTGACCCAAGGGGAATGAGTGAAGTCAGAGACATCATAAAATCCTTGAAAGGCAAACATCGGCTGATTTTTATGAGTTCTCACATTTTAAGCGAGGTTTCCGAGGTTTGTGATGAAGTTGCGATGATAGATCATGGCAAGTTAATCGTTTACGATACAATACAAAATGTGACAGCCAAGTTTTCAGGCGGAGGAAACGTGGTTGAAATCGAATTGCGCTAGCCTATCCCGACTGGATTATTGGAGAAAATTAAGACAAACGTTTCAGGCATAGACACTTCAGAGCAAATCAATGATAAATGCTTTAAACTCAGGTTCACTGGAGGCTTGGAAACGCAAGAACAGATTCTTGCAGCCATCGTGAAAATGAACATTGGAGTAATCGGTTACAAACCCGCGTCATCGGAACTCGAAGATGCATACCTGAAACTTATAACGGAAACGTTGTGATAAAAATGAGTGAGACATTAACTGAGTCAAAAAATGTCACACCCAGCAGCTTAGCTCAAGTGGGCATAGTCACGAAGTATTCGCTTTTAGATTATGTGCGCTCGCGCAGATTCTTCATAATGCTAACCATAACAGCCCTCATAAGCGTGCTTCTCACTGTTATTGTCGGATATTATCGTCCACCAACCTTTCTTTCATCTGAACTATCCTTCTATAATGGTTGGTGGGGAAACTCCGCCACTTACGTAATTGTTCTTTCAGGAATTTTCTTCGGCGGCGACGCCATTTCAGGCGAATTCCAAAACAAGACAGGCTACTTTAACATTCCGAATCCAATCAGAAGGTCGTCCATATACGTTGGGAAATGGTTAGGAGCCTTCATAGCGTCAACTGTAATACTTGGAGTATTCACGGCAATCACAGTTGCAAACGGATTATTTTACTTCTCAGGTGTACCTTACCAATTCGGTGAATCACTGCTGTTCGCGTTGTTTTACCTGATTGCAGTCCTTGGATTCACGTTTTTCTTCAGTTCGTTGTTCAAAAGCAGTTCAATCTCCATCCTAGTTACAGCCATATTGTTCCTGTTTGCTTTCACGCTAATCCAACAACTCGTTGCTGGGCTTGTTCAAGTTGAGCCGTGGTTTATTTTGACTTACGGATCTCAAATCATAGGCAATGTGCTAACAACAACTTACCCACCGCACGTTACCATCACCACTTTTGGTCCCGGAGGCGGAGTCGGCACAGGTCTCACAACATATAATGTAGGAATCCCGGAAGGACTCGCAATCATAGCAATTTACTTCGCCGTTACCGCAGTCTTAGGGTTAGTGCTCTTTGAAAGAAAAGAATTCAACTAAACAGCAGCAAACACCGATCAAGAGTGCTTCAGTTCAAATCCGGCTGCCGCACCAAAATTTCTCTGGAAAGCAAAAAGAGAATCTTTCGTTCACTGGACAATTCAGTCTATAAATAAGGGAGGGGTAGGTCGCAGAGAGCACAAGCACAAACTCGACCAAGGGCAAGCTATTCAGCACAAAACTCAAGCCATCTCTTTGTTCTGCCCCGAATCAACTATTCGTTATGCCCTTTCAGCTCGTAGTGCGCTGTATCTCTGTGCCTTTCCATTTCCGATTTAGTCTTGAAAGCTTTGCCGCATGCTGGGCAGGGAAATTTGGCAGGCTGCGCTCCGCGCACTGTTTCTTCAATAGATGATGTGGCGCCAAGGGTGTGGGGCTGATGAGGTTCTTTGTTTTTGCTCATAACTCCGTCACCTTTACATTGTTGCAGGCTTGCATGTTTCTTAAACGTATGTGGCTGCATTGCGACAGCAACAATGTGCATGGACTGCTGTTATGATTAAGTTAAATTCAAGTTCTGCGTTTAGATGAGCGATGCCCGTGCCTTCTCCAAAAAGACTTGCACAGCTGCGAAGGAAAGCGCCTCAGCTGATTGTGGCGGCAATAGTCATAGCCATCATTTCCGTTATTCTGTTTGAGATTTTGGAAGACATAGTTATCGAGAGGGCGCCGTTGACAAGCGGGCCAGTAATTAATGCCATTGTTTCTCTTACGCGGGATGTCACCGCCACCGTTTCTTCCTGGGGTTACTACGGCATCTTCCTGCTGATGTTGCTTGAATCAGTTTCTTTACCCATCCCCAGCGAAGTTGTGCTTCCGTTGGCAGGTTACTTGGTTTCTACGGGGCAGCTTAACATATGGGTAACTATAATGGTTGCCACGGTCGCGGGAGTAGCAGGGTCACTGATTGACTATTATATCGGGTTGAAGGGAGTGCGCTACTTAGCGGAACACCGCGTTCTGGGCAGAGTCTTCTTTACCCGAAGCCAGTTGGAGGTTGCCGTCAGATGGTTTAGCAAGTACGGCGCCATCATCGTGCTTTTGAGTCGCTTGATTCCTGGGTTCAGAACAATAGTTTCGTTCCCCGCGGGAGCCGTAAAGATGCCTCTGGCAAAATTCGTAGCGTACACAACCATCGGATGCCTCATCTGGAACAGCGTGCTAATTTACGTGGGTATTTTTTTGGGTAAGAGATGGCGTGAAGTCGCAGGGGTTTCCCATTACCTCATCTACGCCGCTGTAGCTGGGGCAATAGTGCTGCTTATTGTGTTCTTTGTGAGGCGGAGAAGCAGAAAAACCTCTCTTCCAAAATAGAGAATTACATCTCTAAGTTACTAAATGACGCGGCAAGCAACCTGATGTCATCCGCGCTTTTCTCAGTTAAAATATACCTAACACTCATGCCTTCCTTGGCACCCTCCACTAATCCAGCCTTCTTCAGCTGAGTCATCTGCCAAGTCAACGCTTGCGAGGACATGTGAAGAGTTTGGGCTAAGTCTTTGTGAAGGATGGAACCTTTTTGCGCGAGCACGGTTAATATTTTTCCTGCGGTGTTGTGCCTAATAAGCGAGATGAGTTCCACATCTGTTTGTGCGAAGATTCGGGATTCAAAGTATCGTTTGTTAGGGCTGTCTTTGTAGACCTTGAGCAAACCCGCGTTCACAAGGATGCTTAGGTGGTATTGCGCGACGCCTACTGAGATGCCTAAGCCGCTACATACGCCTCTGAAATGAACTCCAGGATTGTTCATGACGTAAGCGTAGATTTCCAGTCTCGTCGGCTGATTAAGCGTCGTCGAATTGCCGTGTAATCCTGCGCCAATCACAAGGGGCACGGAGAAGACGAGTTGCTGAGAATCATGTGCATCCTGAACTGCGCTCAGATTTGGAATGCTGGGAGCAGCGTAGGCAATTGTGACAAACGAAATTGAAAGAACCAGCATGATGAGACATATGGATAGGGCTGTTTCTTGCTTCAACCTCATTCGCCTGCAAAATGGGTTTGCTGTTCAACTATTTATCATATTCTGTAAGCTGCTGTACTAATGTAAAAGCCTGTACCAGAAAACCTTTCTAATAGTTGCGGCGTATTCAAACTTGCTTAAGGTGTAAAGTGTCATGACTGAAACACAAGTGCAGAAGAAGAAACGGAAGAAGCAGCAGTTTGCCTTTGAGGAAGCGGTGCAGGAAGAGGAGGCAATCCAGAACGCGGTTCAAGTCGCTGAGGCTTTGGAGGAGCTGGAGAAACAGGGGAAACGAGTTGACATTCAAGTGTGCCCAAAATGCAAAAGCCCCAAAGTCCGCCGAGCCAAAAGCACAGGCGGTGATATGTGGGCGCACATCGGGCTGACGCAGCCAAGTTATGAGTGCCCAGACTGCGGCTGGCAAGAACGGTTGGTTTTAAAGGCTACGAATAAACCGTTGACGGTGCGGGATGTCGAGTTAATTCGCGAAGCCATGGACGTTGAAGGTGACGGGTCTAAATAGCTGAGGCTCCGAAGTCAGCCAATGTCCTCTGTGGTTTTTCTTTAACGAAGAGCGGATACGTCACTTTTGTTCCCTCCACATGCGCAAAAGGCGTAAGCTCGT
>JBGOXQ010000142.1:0-5592 GCA_041479225.1 Bathyarchaeia archaeon | reverse complement strand
CGTAGACCACTTCAAAGAGCCCATGGTGGAATGCGTCAAATGCAACAAACGCTTCCGCGCAGACCATCTGCTGGAAGAATATGCGAAAATCACTTCTGCAGACGCAGAGAAGATGACTCTGGATGAAGTTAAGGCTGCCATTGAGAAAAACAATATCACTTGCCCTGACTGCGGCGGCGGCTTCAACCCCCCACAACAGTTCCTAACCATGTTCATCACAACCATCGGACCCTACTCGGGCGCCACAGGCTACGGGAGACCCGAAGCAGCCCAAGGCATATTCGTAGAATTTAACCGCCTATACGCCACCGCAAGAGAGAAGCTGCCGTTTGGCGTCATCCAAATCGGGCACGCTTTACGAAACGAGATTTCACCTCGGCAAGGCTTGATTAGACTGCGGGAATTCACGATTTGCGATTTAGAGTTCTTCTTCGACCCTGAAGAACCGTGCTGTCACTTATTGAAAGAAGTGGAAAAAGAAGTTCTGCCCATTGTGTTATGTGAAAAGCGGCTGAAGAACTGCGAAGACGCGATCAACGTTACGGTGCGGGAGGCTTTGGACCGAAAAATCGTGCGGAGCGAGTGGCAAGCCTTCTTCATGGCTATGGCTAAAAAAATGTTAATGGAAATCGGTGTACCCGCAGACAAGCAGCGTTTCATCGAGAAGCTGCCCTGGGAAAAAGCCCACTACTCCAGCCAAAGCTTCGACCAAGAAGTTCTTCTGGACCGCTACGGCTGGACAGAAGTATCGGGGCACGCTTACCGCACAGACTATGATTTAACTTGCCACATGAAAGCCAGCGGCACGGACATGCGCGTCTTCAAAGAATACGAGAAACCCGTAGAAACCGAGCAACTTGCAGTTAAGCCTGTTATGGCTAAGCTGGGTCCCACGTTTAAAAAAGAAGCGGGCAAAGTCGGGGAACTCCTTGCGAAAACGGAGCCAGAAGTGATATCTGCGGCTTTGAAGAAAGACGGCTACTACATGGCTGAAAACTACAAAATATTGCCTGAGCATGTGCAGGTTGCCACTCAGAAGACTGTGGTGCGTGGAAGACGTTTCGTTCCTCATGTGGTGGAGCCCAGTTTTGGCTCGGATAGGCTGTTCTACGTGGCTTTGGAGTACGCTTACGGTGTGAAAGATGACCGTGTCCTCATGAGTTTCCCAAGAAGCATAGCGCCCACGCAAGTCGGCATCTATCCGCTGATGAGCAAAGACGGGTTAGCAGAAAAAGCCATAGAAGTGCAGAAACAGCTCACTCGCGAAGGCTTCACGGTGGAGTTTGACGAAGCAGGCTCTATTGGCAGACGTTATGCGCGCGCAGATGAAGCAGGCATTCCGCTGGGAATAACAATCGACTACGACACGTTGAGTGAAGGCACAGTCACCATACGGGACCGTGACTCATGGCGCCAAGTCCGCAGCAAAATAACCGATTTACCCGAACTGCTGCGAAAGTATTTCCAAGGAAAATTAAACTTTGAAGATTTAGGCATATTATTGGAAGGAGTGAAGAGTTAGCTTTTTTAATGCACCCGCGCAATACAAATTGTTGAAGCAGTGACGTTTATGGACGGGAAATAGATTGGTACTTCCAGCAGAAACAGAAGAACGCGTGAAACGCAGAGCCTTAGCAGCCTGCCAAGATAACTTACGCAAGGTGCTGGAGGTCACACGAAAAATCCCCCAAATGACTGAACACTTCGCTAAAGGCGACAAGGACGCCGCGAGGCATCTTTTCAGCGAAATAAAGAAAGGCGAAGAAGAAGTCATCAAAGCCAGACAAATGGTCAGCCAAGAATTAGCTGAGATAGGCGCCATACTCATAAGCCGAGAAGACTTCCTCAGATTCACAAACTTAACAAGCGAAATCGCAGATTTCTCCGAAGGAATCGCCTTCTACCTCGTTGAAATAATGGAACACAACTGGAACGTCCCAGCCGACGTGCGAAAGGACCTACAAAAACTCGCCGACGCCGTGTTTGACGCCGTGCTTAAGCTCAGGGAAACAATGATGGTTCTAAGTTACGGGTCGCTTAAAACCTTAGAGAAGGCTAAGGACGTGGAAATCGCCGAAAGAATCGTGGATGAACATTACCGTGCGTTAGCCATCAAAGTACTCAGCAGTAAACTTGACCTTCCAGCGCTGTTTCTCATGAGGGATGTTCTGCAGCTTCTGGAGAATTCTGCGGACAAGGCGGAGGACGCGGCAGACGCGGCACGAGTTCTCAGCTTCTTCATGTAAGAAGGCGAAAAGCCATGCCCACGAAAATTAAGGTTGAGTTACTGGAGAACTTCTTAGTCGTTTGGGACTCAACCGAAGGTTCACAGCTCTACAAGATGGGCTACTACGGCAAGCCTCTGGGCATTTCTAAACCTAAAGTTCCAGAATTCAAAGTGCCCCTCATCTTAGATTTAATGGAAGGCTTATATCTCGCCGAGAAAGGCACCATAGCAATTTACGAGGATTCAGGCAATACCAAGGTTGGTTTGGCGAAGCTGAAGCAGAAAGCTAAGCAGCTTTACGAGGAGTTTGATGAGAAGTACGCGGTTTATCAGGACCTGAGGGAAAGCAGCTTAATCGTTACGCCAGGCATAAAATTCGGCTGCGACTTCGCCGTCTATAAGTACGGTCCAGGCGTTGAGCACGCGCCTTACATGGTGTCGGTAAAAACGGCAAGTTCCGATATCTCAGCTACTGAACTTGTGAAAGCGGGGCGATTGGCGACGACAGTGCGGAAACGTTTCATCATCGCCGTGCCAGGCGCGAAGAATGAAAAAGTGAAGTATTTGATTTTTAAGTGGTTCAAAGCTTAGCTCTGGATCAGCGTTTGGTTTCGGAAGTCTCCGCGTGCGTGTTGATGGGGGTAAATCTTTGATGCTGTCAGATTGCTGCCTTCTTCCACGGTGACGTCGTCGGCAACTACTGAGACCTCGCAGATTCGGGTTGGTTTCCGCGCGGTTGAATTAATGGTGGTGTGCCTGCCTATTATGCTATCGCGGACTTCAGCGTTTTCTCCGATTGTAGCGCGGTCCATGATGGCGGAGTTTTCCACGACAGCTCCTTTGCCGATTTTGGTGTAGTTGTCTATGCAGGAGTTCACTATGCGAACTCCGTCGTCTATTTGGCAGTGTCTTCCGATGAGCACGTCGCCTTCTATTTGGATTTTGCCCTGTTGGATTTTCTGTATGATTTCTAGCCGTCGTTTTTCGGAGTCGTTACTTTCTCCCTGAACCCAGATGTTCTTGTCAGGGCTGATTCTTCCGCCGAAATCAGTGAGCATGCTGAAGCCTCCGTGCAGCAAGTCTCTCATGGCTTCCAGATAGTTTTTAGGTGTACCCACATCGAACCAACTTCCCTTCAGCGTGTAGCCGTACACTGGGTATCCTGATTGGGTCAGGTAGGGAATGAAGTCGTAGCCAAAGTCTAAGCGATGTTTCTCTGCGATTATGTCTTTGACGCCTTTTTCCTTGAAGACTTTCTTTATTTCAGGTGAAATTATGTACAACCCCGTGTTAGCCAAGTTGCTCGGTGCATCTTTAGGCAGAGGTTTCTCGACGAAACAACGGATGCGACCGCTCTTTTCGATGTCTGCGATGCCTAAACCTTCGACATTTTGAACTTCACGGAGCACTATGGTCATGGCGGCGCATTTTTTTCGGTGGAACTGGATAAGGTCTTTCACGTTGATGTCGAATATGTTGTCGCCCTGCACCGCGAAAACGGGTGTTTTGATTTCGTAGTACTCCATATTTATTCTTGCTGAGTCGGCGCTTCCAAGATCATCCACGTTCGGCTGATACTTGATGTGAACTCGTGGTTTGATGTTGTAGCGTGCGCTGAAGCCGATGCCTGACTCGAAGTAATCGTACAGGTCTCTGTAGTTTGTGTAGCCTTTGACGCCGAAGATGAAGTGTCGTATGCCTTGGTTGGCAAGGGATAGAAGTGAGAACTCCACCAGCGGCCTGTTCAAGATTCTTAAGCAGGCTTTGCTTGTTTCAGCCGTGAGGGGCAGAAGCCTAGTTGCTTTTCCGCCCACGGGAATTATAACTCTGATTCTTTCGGGATCATAGTTGTCGCCTAATAGGGGAGCGTAGTTTTCGCTCAAAACTCTTCACCACAAACTTATTAGGTAAATGTTGGCGTGGAACGTATTAACCTTTTCAAACTTCAAGACACAGGAATTTAGAAAATAGGTTTGCAGCGTGAATGGTTAATGTTTTCAAGTATCTTCAGCGTCACAGCATTGTTGTGTTCTGTGGCTTGTTACTGTTATGGTGAATCTTTATAGCTTAAGCCTTCAAACTAAAGTGTAACTGGGGCAAGTGTGAAACGATGAGCAAGATAGGCGGTTTTGTGCGGCTGATGCGCCCGCTCAACTGTGCGATGATGGGTTTCGCCGTCCTCGTAGGCGCAATTCTGGTTAATCCGCAGCTTGTGGTGTCCCATTGGCTCTGGATTGTGTACAGTTTCTTCACGGGTTTTACGTTGTGCGCTGCCGCAATGGTCATAAACGACTACTACGACCGAGCCATCGACGCCATCAACGAGCCAAAGCGCCCAATTCCCAGTGGATTAGTGAAGCCCAATGAGGCTTTGGCGTTTGTGTCTGTGCTTTGTGTGGTGGGGTTCATCTTCGCCGTGCTAGTGAGTATTCTGTGTTTTGGGGTGGCGGCGGCGTCTCTTGTGATTGTGGCAACTTACATTACTGTGGGAAAACGCAGCGGGTTACCGGGCAACTTCTTGGTAAGCGCTTGCGTAGCTACACCGTTCATCTATGGCAGTGTAACGGTGGCGGGCACGGTTGGGTTGAACGTAGTTTTCTTCGCGGCTATGGCGTTTCTTTCGAACACGGGCAGGGAAATAACAAAAGGCATAGTCGACGTGGTTGGCGACCAAGCTGAAGGAGTAAAGACCCTGGCTGTGAGTTACGGAGAGAAAAACGCTGCGGTTGCCGCTGCAGTCTTTTACGTTTCCGCTGTGGCTTTAACTCCGATTCCTTGGTTTCTGGGCTTAGTTTCCGTCTGGTTCATACCCTTTGTGCTGGCAACTGACGTGGGGCTTGTTGCGTGCGCGGTCTTGCTACTGATGGATCATTCGCGTGACAAAGCGCGGAAAATAAAGAACACCGTACTACTGTTGTTCATTTTGGGTTTGTTGGCGTATGTCTTCGGAGTCTTCAAGTAATGCCACTAACATTAACCTGTGAGTTACCATACGTCTAACAATTTTGCCTCTCTACAATCGACTCTCTAATTGGTTAAGCAGCTTTGATTTTCGCAGAATTATTATGCAAAAAAGTAACATTCAACTCCTAAGACGCATTAGTCAGTAGCAGGTGATAGTTTAACTTGATTAAAAAGCAATCAAGTTATTCAGCGTTCCAGTTCCTAATGTCGTTAACAGTTTCTTCAAATTCTTCTAGTTCCTTTGTGAATATCCTGTGAACTATCCTAAAGAACCAATCATAAAAATCGTTGATTAGATTTTGATATTCGCTAACCACATCCTTTAGGACAATTTGTTCGTGAGAATTTATGTATTTTTTGGAGCCTTCTTTCCTATTCAAGTCTGCAAGTAAGATATTTTT
>JBGOXQ010000141.1:0-5613 GCA_041479225.1 Bathyarchaeia archaeon | reverse complement strand
CTCCGTGATTCCGCCACTTGCCTCCAGCAGAACATTCCCGAAAAATCCACCCTTCTTCAACAAAGCCACAGCCTCCTTAATTTCGCTCAAAGAGAAATTATCAAGCATAACAATGTCAGCCCCTAACTCCGCAGCTTTCAAAACATCAGCAGACTTTGTAACCTCGACTTCGATTTTCTTGCAAAACGAAGCATTCTGCTTAGCATTTTTCAACGCATTATCAAGACTTCCAGCCAAAACGATGTGATTGTCTTTAATCAGAATCATGTCATCTAAGTGTAATCTGTGTGGGTCTCCACCACCAACCCAGACTGCTTTCTTGTCAAAGTACAGAAGCCCTAGCGCAGATTTCCGTGTTGCCGCTATCCGCGTTGCCAACTTCGCTTTCTTAAGCTTCTCAGTCAGTCGCCTTGTTGCTGTGGCGATTCCGCTCATGCGCGAAAGCAAATTCACCATCGTCCGCTCAACGGTAAGGATGGTTTTTGCGTCTCCCGCAAGAGACATGAGGGTTTGTCCCTTCTTCACTTCTTCGCCGTCATCAACCAGAACCTCAACTTGAAGCCCAAAAGCTTCCGCCAGAACAGCAGCCTCTTCCATTCCAGCCACAACGCCTGATGCTTTAGCGATTACTTCGGCTTCAGCCGTGCACTCTGCAGGAGCAACTGCTGCACTTGTCACATCTCCTTGTCCGATGTCTTCAGCTAAGAGTTTCGTGAGTTTCTCTTCCAAGATTTTGCGTGGAACAAACATGCCCTCTATTTTCCTGTTTACGCTTAAAACACTTCCCTCAGAAAACAGCTACTTGCACGTTTTCGATCCTGTTTTTAGGGATAATTAAAATAAACCGACACGCGCATGTGTGGTTTATGAGACTGCTGTACGCTTGCTCCGAACTAGGTTTAGGACACGCATCACGCTCCATAGCGCTGGGAAAACGCTTGGAACAGCGTGGACACGAAGTGCACTTTTTCTCAGGTGGAAAAGCGTACCAGCTGCTCAAAAAGGAATTCAAACACGTTTACCCAGTCACGCCAGTCGCATGGTACGAAAACGCCAGCGGCATAATCACCACAGCATCACTCATCAACATCTTGTTCCCACTGCCAAACTTCAATAGTGAAAAGGGCAAATTCGAAGTGAAAAACTCAAACGCCATGGAAACCATCCACCGATACTACGATTTACGAAGAAACATCCGCGAAATCAACCCCGACTTGCTCATCGCAGACGGCGACTTGAATGCACTGCGGCTTGCGCAAAGATGGAGAATCCCCGACATATACATTACAAATGTCGTCCGACCAAGCTACGGCTTTTCCCGACTGCTCAGTCCAGGCGAAAGACTCACCGAACGCTACGTGAAAAAATGCAGCCGAATAATCATCCCCGACAATCCACCACCTTACACTATTTGCGACTACAACATAGGCGACTTACACAGCGTCGGAATAGAAAACAAAACTGATTTTGTCGGAAGCTTCTTCGACACCACCTCGACACAGGGCACAGAAAAACATGTTTTCGCCCCAATAAGTGGACCATTCGGCACCAGAGCGAAACTGCAGCGGATGCTGATTCCCGTGTTTCAAGAACTCAGCGTGAAAAGTATAATCAGCCTTGGTGCACCAGGCGAAGCCAAAACCGTCAAACTGGGCAACTGTGAAGTGCACACTTGGCTTTCCACGCAGCAACGCGCGGAATTTATGCGGAACGCTTCCGTGGTGGTTTTCAGCGGTGGACACATAACATGCTTCGAAACCATAAAGTATGTGAAGCCAAGCATATGCATTCCGACACAGCCTGAGCAGTTGGCGAACGCTGCAAAGCTTCAAAATTTGCACTGTTCGATCATTGCCAGAAACAAAGAACAGGTGAAGTCGGCAGTTCGAGAAATCGAAAAGAAATACCCATTGTTTAAGAGCAGTGTAGAAACGCTAAACAGGTTTTCGAACAAGTTTAACGGATTGGACCATGCAGTCAAAATCATCGAAGAAGTCAAGCACTGAGGCGTTTGCGCTTCACTTCGCCTTTCGGCGTTTCTTCTTCGAAAACTATGGCGCTGAACTTGTAGATTTTCGCGCCTTTCGTGAGCCAACTGTCCGGTGGCAACCCAGCTTTCATGCAGCATTGGCACAGGAATTCTTCTTCGCCCCAACCCCACTCAACAGGAACCTGCGGCAAGAGCAAGCCTTTGTAGAAGCCTTTTTCCACGATTAAGCCATGTTCCCCCACTTTGATCGTCTTCACATACTCTTCAGGCTTATCCGTATGCACAGGTTCAGGTGGCGTAAGCACACTTACTTCGAAAACCACGTTGTCCAGCTCTTTCGCTGTCATCGATTCGAATCTTGGGTCTTGCGTTGACGCTTGAATAGCTGCATCAATAACGGCTTCCACAAGCGGGTTTGTCGGGTAAGGGTAACCGATGCATCCGCGAAGCTCTTTTCTTCCACGTTTCAAGGTGCTTATGGTGACGAAAACGCCGCATTTTTCAAAGAACTTTTTCGGTGTGTTTTCTGGGGGTTTCAGAGTTTCTCCTTTTTCAAGATAGGTTTTCACGGTGTTCCGTGAGAGTTGGATTAGGAATTTTCCCTCTTCATCGCTTAATTCAAACGACAAATGGTTTCATCTCCGAAGGCACAGCTTGCGCCGTGCAAGTTTAAGGATTTTAAAAAGTTGGGTTTAGAATTTTATGGTTTCTTCTGTTGCGCCGTCTTTGGTTATGATGAGGAAGTCTATTCCGTCGCCGCTCATGATGTCTCTGCTTATGGCTGACTTTATCGCGCGTGTCACGAGTTCTTTTGCGTCTGCAACTTTCATGTCTTTCTTGTAGCTTTCTTCAATTACGGCTATGGCTATTTCTGTGCCTGAACCGACAACTGCGTATTCGTCTGGCAAAACTGAGCCGAGAACATCCAGCACCCAAAGTGATGGACCTTCATCATCTATTCCTGCGACAATTGTCTGCGTGATTAGTGGCATCATGCGTCGGTTGAAGAGGATGTTGCTCATGAGTTTCGAGGTTGCGCGTACGCTGATGCGTCTGCCAACGTCCATGCTGAATAGGTTGGCGTTTGCTTCGACATCGCGGACGAGGACTTGCATGTCGGAGACTAATCCTGCACATGCTGCTCCTATTCGGTCGGTGATTTTGAAGACTTTTTTGCCGCCTTTACTCACGATTAGGTAGCCGTATGAGACGCGTTTTTCGCTGGCGAGGATTACTCCGTCTTTGCAGACTACGCCGACTGTTGTGGCGCCTGGAATCCAGGCCATTCCGCCTTGTTGTGCTTGTGATTGTTGTGGTCCATATCCTTCCATGTTTTTTGCACCTTGCGAGTTGTTTTACACAGGTCGAACTATTAAGGTTAATCTTGAGTTTGTGGGATTGTTGGATAATTGTTTATTTCCTCTTCAGCACATACATAATGTGTGGGATGAATCATGAACGGGGATAAACCTGTAAGATGCCAAAAATGCGGAAAACCTATCGGTTTCGTGACGGTGCTGGCGAAAGGCTTGTTGGGAGTTCAGCAGAGGCTTGAGAACGTGAAAGTGGTTGCCATTTGCATGGATTGCTATCAGAAAAAGCACTGAATTAGAATTTGGCTGCCAAAAGGAAAGGTTAAAGGGGTTTGCTGAAGCAGAAGAAATCATGATAAGCATATACGCTAGAGAAGTTGATGGTGTTTGGTTTGGGGTTGCCTATGAGGGCAAGAAGGTTTTTGCAACTTCTTTTGGCAACACCGAGCAGAAAGTTAAGCGTGATTTGCTGGCAAGCATTCCGTTTGGTTTAGCTTTTGAGGTGGCTTCGGAGGGTTCACCTTTCGCTGATGGGGTTCTATCGGAGTTGAAGGGAATTTACGAGGGAAAGGGCAACGTGGTGAACGTTGCTTTGGCTATGGAGCGTTTGCCTGCTTACACTCAGCGAATCCTGAAAACAGTTTCCTCAATCCCAGTTGGCTATGTTTCATCGTACGGTTTAGTTGCGAAGGCTGCAGGAGGAGGAGCAAGAGCTGTTGGAAATGTCATGGCAGCTAACCCTTTTGCTCCCATTGTTCCATGCCATAGGGTTGTCACAACGGCTCTGACGCTTGGCGGTTACGGTGGAGGATTAAAAGTGAAGCATGCATTTCTCGCTCGTGAAAAACGTGGGTACACTCAACAAAGGAAAATTCGGGTGAACGGCGGGAACCTTCTGGTTTTCCCTGTGGAGTTTGTTTTGGAGAAGCTTAAGAAAAGTTAACTGGAATCTTTGATGAGTCCAGAACTGTTGCTTGGAGCAGTCTATACCCCCTCGTTTTCTGGCGGGGCTTGTGTTGCGTTGCTTTTTTGTTTCAGGGTTTGCCTTGGGTTTTTCATGTGTCTCCAAAAGGCTTGAAAAGGCACGTTTTGGCTCTGTTTGGTTTGATTTGGCTGTAGATACATGCTTTTTGTTGCCGCTTCTGCAGGTTCTCCCTTAATGGCAGAACAAAATGGAGCTGAGCTATCGTTTCACTTTGGCTTGTTCGGTTTTCGATTCTGCATCTGACGTGACGAATGAATTTATCTTCTTAGCACGCATATTGTCTCGTAATTAGGTGAGCGTCTGTGCCCTTGTTCTTGGCGAAGCGAGAAGTATTTGGCTGGTTCGAAGCTGGCGAAAAAACCATAGATGTGCGGAAGGGTGCGCCTGTGCGTGGGGAAACAGCGACTTTTCTTTCTGGTCCAAGCAAGCTCAAGTTTCATATAGCTAAGAAGGAAAGCGGCAGACTCACCGAAATCATTACGTGTCACAATTACAAGTCCGTCATTCCGTCCGCAAGGAACCTTGATGATGCTCTGAGTTATTTTCGGGGACTTTACGGGTCTTGCGATGGCGTCTTTACCGCGTATCACCTAACGAAGCATAAAAAACCTTAACTCGGCTACCAGCTGCGCAGGACAATCATGGTATTTGTTTTGACGATGCCTTCCACGCGGCGGATTTTCTCAATGCACTCGTTGACTTCTACGACGTTCATACCGCTGATCACCGCGACGATGTCGTACTCGCCAGTAACTTCGTAGATGGTCTCAACATTCGGAATTCCTTGAATTTTCTTTGAGACTTGCTGAGTTGGAAATGAAGGATTCACCGAGAGTAGCGCTATGGCTTCGGCGCCTTCAGCGACTCCGATTTTGACGGTGAACTTTCTGATGACTCCTGCGTCTGAGAGGGTTTTGATTCTTTTGCGGACGGCGCCTTCGGATAAGCCTATTTTTTTCCCGATGTCAATATATCCAGCTCGTCCGTCGTCTTTGAGGATTTTGATGATTTCCTTGTCTTTGTCGTCCATTCCTTTAGCCTCAGCTACTTCTCAGTGGTGTCGGGATTTAACGATTTCTGTAGTTCTTTACGTGGAAGAATGCGGATTTCGTTTTTCGATGATGCCTTTATTGTTCTTTTCAGAGTTACCCTGAGGAAATCAGGGGCGGAGCATTGTCCCATTTGGGACATTAGAAGTCTAATATGTTACAAATAAGTCGCAATGTTTAAAAGATGCGGGGGCAAATCAAAAAGACATTTCCAACAAAACAAATGTGAGATAGCAAGATGAGTAAACTAACACATTGTTCAGAAACGCAAGAGGT
>JBGOXQ010000140.1:0-5619 GCA_041479225.1 Bathyarchaeia archaeon | reverse complement strand
AATTCATGCGGTTTCTTGTCGTTTCTACATTAATAGAGGTGTTAACCCAACTACGGTTAGGTGGTTCGGTCCGTTTGATACTATTGAAAAAGCAGAAATTTTCGCTGAACAACTTGGAAAGCCATGGAAGCGAGCGCAGTGTTGTCCCTGACGCTATCTTATGGATAGGTGCGTTCTCTGCTCGCATTCTGAATCAGGGTTGACCACTTGTTTTCGCCTTCGACCTTTGTTCCGCTTGATTCCGCTAGTGCATTATAGATAATAAATAGACTGGAAGTTCTGGTTCGGCGTCTGTCTGAGCGTTTTCTATTTGCGGCTGCGATTTCTTTCTTGAAGCCACAACCGCTACACTAAGAATGATTGCTATAATCGCCACGGCAGCTGTGGCGATGATGTAGTTTGGTATGATTGTGGTGTTTTGGGTTTGGCTGGTTGTGCCCGCGTACTGCCCGTTGCCTGCCCAGCTCGCTTCGACTTTGCAGAAACCCGTGGCTTCAGACTTCCACGAATACTCAAACATGCCGTTTGCTTGCGTTATCGTGGAGTTCAGCATAGTCCAAGGAGAGCCGTTGGCGCTGAGGTAAAATGTGACGTTTTCGCGAGGCAGGGCTGGAGTTAGATTGCCCTTTAACGCTATGGTGCCGCCTTCGGTGATTAAGCTTGGCGACGCATCCAGCGTTAACGCGGTTGGTTGAAGCTGTTGGAAGCTTGCGCTGACCTGCCCCGGAGCCGTTTGCTCGCTGTTTTCTAGCGTGATGATTTGGGCGGTGACGTTTTGCAGGTCTTCGGGGCATTCGCCGACTCTCCAGCCTTCCTGCCAATTCGAAGTCGTGCTTTCCGCCACATAATACTTGATCCCGTTGTTTTCAAGCGAGTAAATATCCAGCCTTGCGTGCTTTGGCGCTTCTGCCAAGTGTACGCCGAGGTTCATGTGCTCCTCATCCGCATAATGCAGAAGCATAATGTCTAAGCCTCCTGCCTTCATGATGGAAGCTCCAATGAGCGCCAGGAGGTCGCAGTCGCCGCCTTGCCGAAGCATAGTCTCCACAGGATAGTATGCTGGGATGGTTTCCACGTAGGGTATTTGGTGAATGATTGTGAGCACTCCGTTGGCGAAGTCTTCATCGTCAGGATAAATTTCTCTTAGGCGGTCCGCAATCTGCTTCAAAGCGTATGGCGTGACGAATTTGGGGAAGTCGTCGTTTGCGGCGGATTTGTGACTTAAACCGCTGTAGTAACTGCCAAGAGATTCAGGAATCACTACGTTAAGGGTGTAGGCAACTTTCCCCGACTGATTCAGAAGCTGATAAGAAAGACTGCTATCTCCAGCTGAGCAGAAAGGTGCGGCAGCGAAGAACGTGAGCACAAGCCATATGGCTATTACTGCGGCAGCGATTTTTCCCCTCATTCTATTTCACGGCACACCTTTTCTTACTTAAGGCTGGCTTATGGGTTTTGCGAAAAAAACCGCAAACTAAGCAAAATCTGTTCAGGTGACGTTTCCATCTTCCGCGAAGATTTTTCCCCCAGCCTCCCCAATTAAGCCAGACAGCTGAACCGCTGCCCTTTGCAGTTTCTCTTCAGGTTTCTCCGAGGCTTTTCCTGATGTGGAGAAGTGTAGTTCTATGTGGGGTTTGTTTTCTGTTCGCCGCGGATGGCTTTTGATGTAGACGCAGGGGTTGTCTCCCATAACCGTGTCAATCAGCGGAGCCAAAACGGATTCCATGATGCGGTCGGCGAAGATGCTTTGCTCATAGAAGCCCATGTCGCCTGACGCCTTCCGTAGCAGAGGCACCACGTACGATTCGAAGATGGCTTCCATCTCAGCAGGCACACCGGGCAGCACAATTAAAACCGTTCCATCTACGTCTGCGCGGACTCCAGGCGCGGTTCCCATAGGATTCTTGATTGGCATCGTACCTTCGGGCAGAGTTGCCATTTTAACTCTGGGCTCCGTCATTTCGTCTCCGCCGATGTTCCTTGTCTTGGCGTATTCGGTGTATTTCTCTTTAACCATCTGGATTGCTTCCGCGTTGACGGCGAGTTTGCGGTGCAGTGCTTTGGCGACGCCTTTGAGGGTCATGTCGTCGAAGGTTGGTCCCAATCCGCCCGTGGTTATGAGGAATTTGGGTTTGCGCTTTAGAACTTCGCGGAGTACGTCGGCTATCTCGGTCACTACGTCGCGCACGACAGTTATGCGTTTCACATCTATGCCCAGTGTGGTGGCGCGTTTGCTCAGCCAATGTGCATTGGTGTTCATGACTTTGCCGATGAGCAGTTCGTTTCCCACGCAAACTATTTCCATATCCGCCGTCAAGGTGCTTCACGTTTCCTGATGAGTGTGAACGTAAATTAGGCGGGGCTTTTCTTTTATAGTGTTTGCTAAACAATTGGTGTTCTTAAAAAATGGAAATAGAGTCAAAGCTAGCGAAAAGTCTTGTTTTCTCTTTTTGGGCGGCCACTATTTCTTGCTCAAATACCACTTGAGGTATTCTTTTCTGCGGTTCTGCCGTTCTTCATCAGCAGTTTCCTCTGGAGGACGATTCTTCTCTTTAAGCTCCATGAGTTCCTGCTGGGTGCAGGATAAGCCGCAGCTCTTGCAAACCTGAGCCTTCGTCTCTATGACGTAGTGCATTTCTCCGCCGCATTCAGGACAATAGTTAGTCATACTGTCTCACAGCAGATACTTTTACATTAATCGCGGATTGAAAGATATTAGTCTTCGCATAACTTTTCAGCAATTTTGCCCACAAAAATCCATGTTGCACTCAGAATATGCGAAAACAAAGAACCAAACGTGCGCGAGTATATACGGTCGTTGCTGTACTTGCCTGTGTTCATCTCGCCTTAATCTTTTCTTTCTTCAAGTAGACCAGTAAACCCGTGACGATTAACAATGGCAGAATCATCCAACCTGAAAACTCTGGTATTGTAGGAGACGGCGAAGAAGGAGGTGGTGTTGCATCGTTTAGAGGAAAAGGATGAAAGGTTATTGTGTAGGTTGGGGTTGCATAAGTAATGGTTACTGTATGTATTGGAGTCCAACCGCTTGTTTCGTCTGGAAAAATGAAAGTGCCTGATTCTGTTTGGTAATAGTGCCCTGCAATTGCTTCCACTTGAAAGTCAATTTGGGCCTCATCAGCTGGAGGTGGTGAAATGCTAATTTCTTGAACAGATAGAACGGTGGTGCCTGTATTTGACTGTGGCGGATAACTGTTGTTCAGGGAGTATGAGGATTCTTCCCAATTCTGTGCAGAATGGGCTTTGTAACGGTAATCATAGCACAAGACATAGATGGTGCCATTGAAGGAGTAAGCATAAGGCTGATTGATAATGGTGATTTTAATTCCATTGATAACAAGCTTTGTTGAAGTTGCTGTAATTGAGGCATCAGTTATAAAAGGTAGAGCGGATATTGGCACAGATGGCTTAGGAATATTCTGAGCATGAATTACATTAGCCATTGACAGAGCTAAGAGCATTAGGATTAAAAGCATGTATGCTTTCTTACCCATTGCCATCAGGTAACCATTGGCTTAACTCGCTTAAAAAATTTATTAAAGAGACCATTTGGTACGCGCCGACGACCTGAATTTCCATCCTGGACTATTATAGCTATAATTGCTGTTGAAACAATCGTTCTTGCCTTTGTGTACAGAAAAAAGTATCAAAATTCGAGATCCTTTAGTTGGCTGTCGTAAGGGTACTTTCTGCCTCTGTTCTCATGTTCTAGCAAGCTTTGAGGGTGTTTCATGTCGCCAGACGTCTTTTAAACCTATTTCGTCCTGATTCTCATCATTGAGGTTAGGCTGTGAAATTGGAAAGAAACGGCTGTTCAACCACATTTATATATACTCAACGTAATTGAGCAAGCCCTTCAACGACAAAAGGTTCCTTTTTTCTTTTTTCCTTAGACGTGGGCGTAGACGCGGTCGCTGCTGTATTTGCCTGTGTTCATCTCGTTCTCAATTTCCCGCAGCAGCAATATCCGTTTAAACGTGGGCGGATGCGTCGCGAAAGCACCGTTTATCTGAACCCATGTGGAATTGGCTTCTTTCTCCATGGCTAACTCCAACTCGCGCTCATCCAACACGCCGTCATGGTCCAGGTCGTACTCGTCTTTTTTCTCCATAATTTCGGAAACTTCTTGCTTTGCCTGAGTTGGGTCTTCAATATAGAAACTTCGCGCTTCAGCCGATGCCTTAGGCGCAAGAGACAACCCATAAGTGATTTTTGTTAAAGCACTCTCGAGGCTTCTTGGGTTCCCTGTTAAATACGCGCTGTAAGAGTCAGCATAATGTTCTCTGAGCCTGCTTAGCCTCATTACAGCGAGGAAGCTGATGATGTAAACGAAGAAAGCGATGGCGCCTATGGCGATGAGTGCGACCCCTGCGTTTCCCTGATCTTTGCCGCGCCTGGAGGTTGCGCCGCTGAACCAGGCTGCCCTGAAAGCGACTTGTGCCACAAGATAAGCTAACAATGGAAGTGCCGCCAGTACAGTCATGACGATGTAGTCTTTGTGCTTGATGTGCCCCAGCTCGTGGGCTATGACGCCTTTAACTTCATCCTCGTTCAAATTCCTCAGAAGTCCCTCATGCACGGCGAGTGTGGCGCTGCTGCTGGTTCTGCCAAAAGTGAACGCGTTAGGCGTCGGATTAGGCACTATGGCGAGCCTTGGCATGGGGATACCGCTTTTGATCACGAGCCCCTGCACAGTGTTTTCCAGCCAAGGGTTCTCGCCTGGCTTAAGATACTGCAAATGGGTGGTGGCGCTGACTATGACGGGTCCCACAGCATATTGAAACAGTATGAACAGCGCTGTGCCGCCTAAAGCGAGAAGCAACCCGATTACCACGTCAAACTCGAAAACATAGTACTGCAGGATAAATATGAGTCCGAGGAGGAAGGCGCCGAATATGAAGCTGGCTACGAATATGCTGGTTCCCATTGCCCACTTCAAATCAGATAGCTTAGCCAACGTGATTCAGGTCCTTACTGTTTCAGATGACAGAAACAACAGCAGAATTAAGTCTTTCTAAAGAAACAACAAAAAACGCTAAGCCCAAGCGCAAGAAAAAGAAAAGAAAGAAAAGTTTAGATTGGGTAAGCTCCGCAGGTTTTGCAGAACTGAATCTTTGTTTTAATGAAGCTTTTGCATTTGGGGCATTGGATTGCGCCAGCAGTTTTTGGGAAGAGGTCTTTGGGTTTGCCGAACTTCTTGCGGAAATGCTCGTAGTAAAGCAACTGCTCTTTGTCCGCGATAATGACTTCGTCTTTGGCGAGGATGGCTTTAGTTTTCTCCGCGAATTCCGCATCGGTGATCATGTCGTTGAAGTAGGTTCGAAGAACTGCTGTTCCTGTGCCCTCCTCAAGTGGAGCTTTGGGTCGCCAGACCACTTCTTTCGGCAGCACATCCTCGTAGGCTTTGCGCAGGAGCCATTTGCTGTATTTGTCGCCCGATACGCCGTCTTGGCCGAGGTTGATTTTTAGCTTAATCGGCAGTTTCATAGCCCACTCCTTGAACAGCGGATCCAAGTAAGGTGCTTTGATGGTCATGCCGAGAGATTCAGCCATGGGCACCGAGGAGAAGCCCATTTCTGCCCACATCTCTTCCTGTTT
>JBGOXQ010000139.1:0-5644 GCA_041479225.1 Bathyarchaeia archaeon | reverse complement strand
CTGAACATGGTAGCGAAAACCAGCGAAGGCAGCCGCAAAGCCTCCGTGGATTTAGCTAAAGAACCCACACGCAAACTCATCCGCCTCGCTGAAAACGCCGCACCTCCACAACAACTCAACCAGAAATCCCTCCAACAATGGCTACCCCACACAGACACAACGCAGCAAGTCACGATCCTGAACATGCCGCGGAACATAAACTGGAAAGCACTCTCCCAAGCGTACGAAATGCAACCCAGTAACTTCGAAGAACTCCTCAGCATCAAAGGCGTTGGACCCGCAACCGTGCGAGGATTAGCCCTCATCGCCGAACTCATGTACGGAGAAAAACCCAGCTGGAAAGACCCCGTCAAGTACAGCTTCGCCTACGGCGGAAAAGACGGAGTACCCTACCCCGTGAACCGCAGAGCCATGGACGAATCCATCCAAATCCTAAAAGCCACAGTAGAAGCAACAAAAATGGGCGACAAAGAAAAAACACACGCCCTGCAGAGACTCCGCATTTTCATTCCACCCGACGCACAAAACTCTTAAGTCAAACCAGACAAAACTGTGTTTCTGAGGCAAAAAATTTGAGCATCAGGAGACTTGAAGTAGCAGGCGCATGTGGCTTAATCGCGCCATTCGTGGCTTACGCATGTATCCTTGTAGCTGTTGGTTCTTGGGCAAAGTTCAGCTGGGTCAACAACGCCCTGAGCGATTTAGGAGTGCAATCAGGGATAACTGCACCCTTATTCAACTCGGGATTGGTTGTCAGTGGCATATTGTTCATAGTTTTCGCCACAGGCTTGTTCCCGCTGCTCGGCAAAAGCGTGGTAGGCAAGGTTGGCGCAACCGTCTTCGTTTTAGCCTGCGTTGCACTGGTATGTATCGGAGTTTTCAACGAGCATTTCAGCCCGACACACTATATAGTTTCGGTGATGCTCTTCGTCTTTATGCCCATATCGCTGCTGATTCTAACAGGAGCCTTCTGGCACAAAGGACACAAAGGACTAAGCGTGTTCACTCTGGCTCTGGCACTGGTTGCCGTGGTGCCTTGGATTCTGGAGTTCACGGTTCACTATGTTTCTGGCGTGGCCATTCCTGAGTTTGTTTCTGGGCTTGCTGGCGCAGCGTGGACGATGGTTTTGGGCAACAAGATGTTGAAAGAAGCCTCACACCCAGTCGCTGAATAGCAGTTCGTGAAAAAATTCTGAGAGAATTTTGTTCGAAGCTGCTTCGAAGATTATTCTGAGTTTATGTCTCTGTAGATTTGGGCGCAGCAGAACGAGGAAAACCCCGTTTGGTAGCCTTCGTTTTCAGCGTATCGGATTGCTTCTTCGCTCGGAAACGCAACTGCATTCACTCCAGCTTTCAACGCTAAAACATCTGTCTCTGCACGGTGCTTGCCTTTAGGTCGCATACATCCCAACACTAAAGGCGTTTGAGGGAACATCACGCGTGCAGTAGCTGTGACTCTTGCTATGTCTGTCGGTGTTGGCGGTTTCGTGTTTGCCATGGCTGTTCCGTGAATAGGCATGAAACTGATTATGGCTAAGGCTGAAGGCTTGTAAGCAGATATGATGTTTAACGCTTCCACTTCGCCTCGCAATTTGCCGTTATGCAAGCCAACAATCACGTGCGGCACAAAAACCATGCCTGCTTCGCTCAGCGCCTTCAGAGAGTCAGCGTAGTCTTTCACCGTGGTTTTCAAGTTGTAGATTTCCCGTATTGTTTCGTCTGAGCCGATGATGTCGATTAACGCCGCATCTACGCCTGCACTTTTGAGTTGACGCGCCGTCTCCGCATTTATTATGCCTGTGTGAACAAACACCGTTAAGCCCAGTTCACGCTTGATTCTCGCGATAGCTGGCACGAATTTTTCCAAAGGAACCGTGCCGTTTGGCGTGCATCCTCCGCTTATGAGGCAGCCTAACGTGCCTTTCTGCTTCAATTCAGCGCAGAGCACGAAGAGTTTTTCGGGTGTGTTGGCTGGATGCATGGTTTCAAGGACTTTTCCTCCGCAGTGCTTGCAGTTGAGTGCGCAGCTTTTGCCAGTCACGGATATTGTTGGGAAATGAGTGGGTGAGTTGCAGTAGTGGCTTGTCTTGTAATATGTGAAGCTTGGGGCGTAAAAGCGGATTCTCTTTGGCTCTTGGATGAGCGTGCCTGAATCAAGTAGCTTTAGAAGTTCTTTTTTATTGGCGTTCCAGACGGTGTCGGCTGTGGATAGCACCATGCGTATCTACGGGGAAAACCATGCTTTGCTTCGCTTAAAGGTTTCTGCTTATCCCTTTTCTTCATCGTTCTCGGTTAACGCCGCAATAGCCCGCAAAGCTTCATCATGATTAATGCTGGGTTTGCGCTGCATTTTTTCCAAGCCCTTCGCGATGACAAGAGTTCTGGAAATTGCTAAGCCTCTTCGCGTCAAAACGTAGAACGCCCTGTTATCAAGGCTAATCTCCAAGTCTACAAGGTTATTCTTAATCAAAAATTCCATCCGCTGCTGAAGAGTGACGCAGTTCATGTTGCACTCAAAAGCAATGTCATCTATGGTTAACGCTTTCTTAGTTAAGGCACCGATGATGTCCTCGTAGAGTTCCAGCTTAGATCTTCGCACTCTCTGCACGCTCATGCTTCACATAGTTGGTTTTTTAATAAAGGGTTTATGAATTCAAAATCACCAAAAGCAAGCTACCTTGGCTGCTCTGAGAGACCTATCCCCCCTCTATAAGTAGCTTGAATTTGGAAGTAGAACTCAAGTGTCAAGCGTATTCTTTTGTAAAAACGTTAAGGGTTAAAATGGGGTTGGTTCAGAGCGGACATAAAATGATAGAATGGAATGCCATTCACAACATCGCCGCTCTGGCCTACCCAACTTGGTTCACTATGAACGGGAATAAAAACGTTAGTTGGCTCACCACTGACTACACAAAAAATTTACACGAAGAATGCTTGGGAAACGGCGAGTTAACTGCTGTGGGTTACAGTAACTATTAATTGTTTTTCGGCACAATAAGCCATTGGATGCCTCATGGAAGACATCGTGGAGAAACTCAAGCGCGTTGGGCTAACGGAGTACGAAGCGAAAGCCTACTTAGCCCTGCTCAATACGCACCTGTGCACTGCCACCCAGGTTTCGGAAAAATCAGGTGTACCCCGAATCAAAATCTACCGTGCTTGAATCGCTTAAGCAGAAGGGCTGGGTGCGCATCTACTCAGGTGTACCGTTGCTTTTCAAAGCTGTTGACCCCCTGATTGTCTTCGAGCAAATTAAAGAAGACTACACAACTTTCCTCGACGCTGCCCAAACCACGCTTAAAGAAAAGGTGAACAACATGAAAGAAAAATTCGTTATTAAAAAATTCGACATAGGTCTCGAAGGGCTAAAGCAAGAAGTGAAGAAAGCCAAAACCGTGGAGATAAACAATGCCACGGCAGAGTTCATCAAGAAAATGTCTGGCGCCTTCAAGCCAGACGCGGAAGTTCGGGTGCTTCTTTTCCCAGGCGAAGCAGAACCCGCCAACATGCAGAACTTGAAGTTCAAAGAGGCGGAAGTAGCCATAGTCACTATCGTACGTAACAAGGAAGTGCCCTCGATGAGCTTAACGCTTGACGAAGCCCGAACGTTCACGGCTTTCCAAGACCCTGTTGACCACCATTACGTTATAGACGAGATGCTTTACGACGAGTGCCAACGGTGCTTCTCCCAGTGGAGCAACATGAGTTGGAACAGCAACGACCAAACAGAGAGGTGAAACTGAAATGCCTATAGTGGATGGAAAGTACGAAGCGAAAATCAGCACCGCATTCGCTTCACCCGAAGAAGGCATAGCTGAAATTAAACGCATGATCCAGAAGTCACGCAGAGTAAGAATCAGCGGCATACCCATGAAGCTCTTGGAAGAGCTGAAACCGCTATTGAAAGATAAGGACCTGATGATTATCCTGCCTCGCGGAGAAAAACCCACGGAAGACCTAAAGCAAATCGCGCCCATCGCAACGACCAAAGCCAAAATATACGTTGACTATAGAGGGCAAGAAGCCAACTCGGGCTCAGTGAGCTTTGCAAGCCGCATCTTCAACATAATCTGGGTAGGCGACAAGATACTTGACGTTTCAGCCATGGAGTATGGCAAATGCGTCAAGTGCCTCATGGAAACGTTCGAAGGCGGATGGCATTACAGCCAAAAATGGTAGCTCCCGCTGCTCGCAAAGACCTACCCCCCTTATTTATAGACTGAAACGTAGGTTTTAGGTTCGCACGCTTTACTAATTTTCTGGCTGCGGAGGGCAGGAAAGGCAGGAAGAGTGTGATTATTGCCAGCTAATCAATTTTAACCCCTTATGGTAACTTCAAAAAGTCGCAAAGGTTTTTTCCACAAAAAAATAGGGTTGGCGCGTGTGTGCGTCATACTACTAGTGAATGTTATTTCACTAGAAAGAAAAGGTCTTTGTAGCTCTAGCCGCTGCCACTACGCAACTTTCAAGGTATTCTTTGCTGTGTGGTGTGCGTGCTCTCATAGAATCCATTATAGCCTTAGGTACTCTCACGGTTACTAATTCAAATATTTCAGATTCGGTTTTCGGGGTTTTTTCAGAAGATTGTTTAGACATTTTATTTCGTGCCTCTGACTAAGGCTATAAGGCTAGAAATATTTAAGACTTACTACATTTGTAGTATATGATGGATAAGTGTTAAAAACTGAAAGGGGGGAACAATAATAATGGTGAAAGAATTGAGAAAACAGAAGCGAACCAATATTTTCATAGTTGACGAAGAAGCATGGGCTTGGGCACAATATCGCGCTAAGCTGTTAGGTTTCAAAGCAACCTCAGAGTATGTTTTCAAGCTGATTGAGTTAGATAAGAAAAATGATGTTTTGAAGGCTGAAAGGAGGAATGAAAAAGACGGAAAAACGAAATATTAAGGTAAACAAGGAACTAGCGGATTCGATTGAAGAATTCATAGAGGCACACCCCGAAATAGGCTACAACAATATTGAAAAGTTCTTTGAAGATGCCGCGCAAAAACGGCACGAAGAATTTATTATTTGGCTAGAGAAGTACGCGAATCCTTACAGAAAAAACCTTGACAGCTCTGTTTAAAGAACATTTGTTCAAAACAACCTCATTCTTTTTTTTCCATGAGAAGCTCTCCAAGGTCAACGATCTGCCAGTCACTGAAGGCTTCTCACGGACTCAGAGCTGAAAAGTCAGTCCGAAACCAGCTCCAAGAATGGTCATCTGAAGGCTTCTCTGACGCCTTGGACTTGAGTATTCAGTCATCGAAACCAGCTCTCCAAGGTCAACGATCTGCCAGTCACTGAAGGCTTCTCACGGAAAAAAAGAATAAGGTTTTTTGAACAAATGTTCTTTAAACAGAGCTACTATTCCTGACTTTTCGCGTCTTGGCTACCGTGTTTTTTGGACATTTGTTGATAGCTTAGCACTTCAATGATTTCTTTTCTGTTGATGGCTTTTATGTAATCGAGTAGGTGTTCTAGTTTTTTCTCTATTTCGCCTGATGGAGTGGGTTTTGTCCACAGTTTGACGACAAAAATCATTTGTATTTCATCCGTGACTGTGGAATTTTTCATTAGTTGCTGTGGATTAGCTGGGGAGGGGTTAGTTTGCACTTTTTTCGTCACCTAATTTAAGTTTT
>JBGOXQ010000138.1:0-5654 GCA_041479225.1 Bathyarchaeia archaeon | reverse complement strand
GTCAAGTCGCTGAAGGAGGAGCCTATTACTATGAGTAAGTCGGCTTTGCGAACGAGTTCTGATGATGCTGTTGAACCTATGCCGCCGTGGCATCCAGCCGAGAGCGCATGGTTCTCGTCTACGGTGCCTTTAGCCCTGAAGGTGGTCACTATGGGTGCGCTGATTTTTGTCGCCAGCTTAAGCAGCTTATTTCCTTGTCCTCTGGCACCGAAGCCTGCGACTATCACGGGATGCTCTGCCAGGTCTATTACGCGTGCCGCTTTCTCAATCAATGCGTCCTCTACACCGAAGGCGAGACTGGGCATTCTGCCCTCAAACGGCTGAATCTGTGCATTGTAAGGTAGTTTCTGTACATCATTCGGTATGCCGATGTTGCTTACGCCTCTATCAAGCAACGCGTGCTTCACAGCAAGTGTCGCCAGCATAATGGTCTGGTCTTCGCTCATGAGAATCTTATTGAACACGCAGATGGGCTCAAAAAAGCTATGCTGGTCAATTTCCTGAATAGACCCTGGTCCAATGTACTGCCTTGCCACCATGCCTGACAACACTAGTACAGGTGAGTGGTCTAAGCTGGCGTCGTATAATCCTGTGGCAAGGTTGGTGGTTCCTGGTCCTGAAACGCTCAAGCAAGCTGCAACGTTGCCGGTGAGTTTGCCGTAAGCCGAAGCCATGAAAGCCGCCACCTCTTCATGCCTAACTTGGATATACTTCACTTTGGTGCTTTTCCTAACAGCATCAACCACACCCAAGGTCGAGGTGCCTGGTACACCGAAGATGTAGCTTACGCCCCACTCGGCGATTTGGTCTATGAGAACTTCTGAGATTGTTCTACCCTTCTTAGGTTGCTCTTCAGTCTTCTCCGTTAAAAGCACGAATACGCTTTTTGGGGCTCCGCAGACTGGGCACACCCATTCCGCGGGCAGGTCGCTCCACTTTTTTCCTTCTCTTACTTCATCGTAAACGTAGTTGCATACTGTGCACCTGAATTTTGCCATGATTAGAACCTCGAAAAACTTTAGTTATCTAGGCACAGCTTGGGTTTATCTGCTTTTTGGATTGACTCGCAGCTAGGTTTGGGCTTTGCCACATTCGGGACAGAAACTGCCTTGCTTGATTTTGGATCCGCAGAACTTGCATTCTGAAGGCACCTTTACCGAGGATGGAAGATTTTGGTTTCTTTGGATTAGGTCCAGTCTATTGTTCATCTGAATGACCTGTTCCTCCATGTTTCTTTTGAATCCTGTGACCAAAGCGGTTTGTTCCTGCATATTCTTGTAGAATCCCGACATCATTACTTGATTGTTGTATTCGGTTTGGGTTTTGACTCTGTCAGATATAGCGCGTATAATGCCGTAGCAGATGAGTCCTTCTCCGATGAACTGGATTATTAGAGCGAAGATTTCGATGGTTTGTGTGCTCGGCATTATGTTTGAGAACAAGTTTACTATGGAGGGTTGACCAAGAAGCATCAGCAATCCTAACGGGAAAAGTATCAATCCAATTGTCAAATAATATGTGCTTGAGGGTTTCTTCATAAAAACTAATCTCCAATCATTCTAGGCTGTGTAGAAACTCGGATTTAAGTTTTCAGCCATATAAAAGAACGAAATCGGAGAGGGCTGAGCTCAGAGTTGTGCGGAAGATGCCTAGATGGCGAACCATCAAAAACATTTCCCTCTGAACCCAACCCAAATCTAGAAGAAAAAGAGGATATCTTTAAACATTTGTGACTACAACCAGTATACAGCTACATTCTACCACAAGAAAATGCGACTTCGCATAGAAGTTCGCTTACTATGTATAGTTTCTACATATAAGAGGGCTATAGACGCTCCGGGCAACAGAGCACAAACCAGTCAGCTATGTACGTTGAAGGGACTTGGGCTATAGGCGCGATAGTTGGTGGTCGACTTGTGAATAGGTTTGGACGGAAGCGAGTGACAATATTGTCTCTTGGTTTTGCGAGCGTACTCATGGTAATTTTCGTTTACATGCCCTATTTGTGGATTGTTTTGCCTCTTGACTTAGTCAGCACATTCCTCCTTGGAGTAGGTGGTGCTGCAGCGTCCAATTTGAGTCTTGAACAGGTGCCGCAAGCTCGCGGAACAATGATGTCCTTGGTCACAATGTTTGCTTCTTTAGGCAGTGTTGTCGGAATCATTATTGGTGGAGCAGTACTAGACCAGTATGGCTTTTTGGTCCTAGGTACCATCCTTGGAGCTTTTCGGGTTGCTTCAGTTATCAACAACTACTTTTTTGTAAAGGACCCCTGCGGAAAGTAGTTGGTGCCTGCGATTTTGTCGCTATGGCAATATTATTCTTTAGTTAGAGTTAGTTCATTCTCAAGGTATCTTTGGTTGACGAGTTTTCTGATTCTCAGGGTTTTCGCCAGTCCTTTCTCAGTGACTTCGATTTCTCCGTCGAAAAGGCTTCTGATAGCTTGGCTTTCTTCTGGCGAATGCATCTGCGGGTCGATAACTGCTAAAGTTGTGAAGCCTTTGGCTTTCAGATCTTGGAAATTGAGAAAAAGTGCGTTAAGCAGATTCTTGTTTTCCGCTTAGACTATGTATTGGACTTGAGGTTCTGCTTTTTCATCGTAAGCGTCTTGCTCTATTGGATTTTCTTCCACATTTGCGTGTCTCAGAAGCCAGTCAGAAAGCTTTTCGCATTTGTTGGGGTTGCAGGCGAAATTCTTGACTTTTGGATTCCATTTGGCGCAGTTGGAACAGGGAATTTCATCTTTGCTCATGCTAATCGTGGACTAGTCAGTTCCTAAACTGATATATCACTTGTGAATCTCAAATCTTGATTATCTTTAAGCATTAGGCAACGAACAGTGGCTAGCTAGTGCTCGGAAAAAACTATACCCCCCTAAAAAGAAAGAAAAGTAGATTTGGAGGGGTTCTGTAAAGTTGTTGGCAAAGCGATTTCCATTTAAACTTTCGGTTGATGATTACCACGAGGATATTGAGAATATTCCTCAGATTTCAATCCTACTCTTCCTGCTATTCGGTAACCATATCCTAATAACAAAATAGCCAACGATAAAAGTGCGAAAACTAGATCGAGAAAAACGAGTTTTGGATAAAGTTCCCACTGGTCAGGTCGATACAATACAGCAATGGCGAGCAGTATCATTAACCAAATAGCACCGAATATCAGCACAAAAATTTCTTTTCGCGGAATCTCAGATTTATTGCTCATAAAAAAGCGAGTTAGCTGAAGTTACTTAAGATTTTTTGCATGTGTTTTGCATAAGCGTTTTCCAACTGTTTTGTTCTTCCATAGTTATTCCACGCACTTCTGCAGGTGTTTTTTGAACAATCATAAATTGTGTATCGATTAAAATTTTTGATTGCGAATGAATCTTAAGTGGCTTTTTTGTCTTCAGGTACGGTGTACGTTTTGGGTTTGGTTTTGTCGTAGCTTCTCTTCAACAAAATAGACGTGATTACGGTTGTTATCATGACCATGCCTACGATGGCTGAGTAAGTGCTTTGGACTATGATTTCTGAAGCGATGGCGACACCTGCAACTATCAGCCCGACTTCTCCGCGGCTGACCATTCCGAGACCCACCAGTAAGCCCTTGTTCTTGCGTTTCAGGAAGTAGGCGGCAGGCAGACCGCACCCTATTAGTTTGCTGACAATGGCGACGGCAACAATCGATGCAAAGAAGAGGTAGAAGTACCAGTCTGAGGTTAAGAAGCTCTGAATGTTAAACATGGCGCCTGTCAACGCAAAGAAGACTGGCGAGAAAATAGAGCTTATCTTTTTAGCATAGTCGCGTATCTTCTCAATCGCGTTGGAACTTGCCACAGCCATTCCAGCCGCGAAGGCTCCAACTATAGGTGAAAGCCCAATGTAAGTTGCTGAGGCTGCGGCTCCGAAGCATGATGCTGTCGCTGCGGCTTCAACTGTTTCCTCTGACTTCCCTCGTGAGGTTAAGTTGATTACGCGGGGTAGAATGATTGAAGCGGTAACGACTAGAGCTAACCATAATCCCAGAGATTCAAGAATTACAAGTACAACGTTGAATAGGCTGATTTCGGCTCCCGTCGATATGAAAGAGACAATTACACCAAGAAGCGCGAGCCCTAACACGTCATCGACGACGGCTGCCCCTATCATCACCCTAGACTCCTTTGTCCTCGACTTGCCAAGCTCCATCAAAACAAACGAAGTAATCGATATGCTGGTCGCGACCAAAGCCGCACCAATCATCATGCTTGCCAAAACGCTAAAGCCTAGGAGCAACGAAACGGCGTATCCCATGATGAATAGGATTATGACGCCGATGGTCCCAGTTACGAAGGAGGCTGAGCCGACGCGTCTGAAGTCAGCGAAAGTCATTTCGAGCCCAGCTACAAACAAAATCAGTATGCCGCCTATTTCGGCGAAGGCTCGGACAATTTCATCGAGCTGAATTAAGGGTGAACCGCCAATCGTGATGACTGCGCCGAACGCGTAGGGTCCCAGAAGCATTCCTGCAAGAAGCTCGCCTAAGACTGAGGGAAGCTTAAATTTTGAAAAGACCTCGCCCAGAACCTTCGCTCAGAAAACCAGAATGCATATGGTTAATATCGCTCTCAGCACAGGGTCTAAAGCCAATTTTCCTCGCCTTCTTAACGAATAAAAACTATGTTTTTGCTGAGGCTTTTAGCAGTTTTCCTTCGCGGTCCATTTCGCCTCTGCGTATCCTTGTAGTAGAGATGGGCGAGCAGTTCTGTGAAGGAACCATGTTGATGGTGACTATTTTGAGCGGCGGCAACCCCGATTTCTCTCGTTGCTCATTAATCTTGAAAGCTGTTGGCTTGGTCTCTTGGCTTACCACGAGCGCCTCGATGTTAGCATCTTTGATGGATGTACCATATGGGTCATACAAGGCGACAACTTCCGCGCGAGTCCACAAGCCTAAGCCGCTCAGGAACTCTTCAAGCCACTTCAACCTTTCAGCATAAGATGCCGTCATATGCGGCTTACTCATCTTGTTCACAAGTTCATCTGAGCTTAAACCGATGAGGACACGTTCGCCAATTTCGAATGCCTTTGTAAGTAAGACTTTGTGCCCTCGGTGAAGTTCATCAAATGTTCCTCCAACCGCCACCTTCTTGAATTTCTTCATGCCTTGCTCACCAATCTGGCACCTTGAAAATCAATCTTGCTCACAAGAATCTTGTCAGGAGGCAGCTCCAGCTCAAAAGCTTCCGCCACCCCCTCAGCGTTCTCATCTAATGCTACGGCATGTACAGCCTCACCAACCATGTTCTGCGCCGCGCCCACCGCTCCAGCTTTCTCCGCTAACCGCACCAAGCTCTTAACCCGTTCGGTCGCAAACCCTGCCTCTTGAGCGAACTCCCAGCAACACGCCAGAAAATTCTCCAACCTCGGCTCTGCCAGAATCGCATCTAACGCTTTCCTGCCGCAACGGTTAACTTCAACTCGCGCCTCAGCTGAAGAAAGCACTTTCTTGGTGGGTGTTGGACCGAAAACCCCTGCAACCACAACATGGTTTGGACTTAGGGGTATGCGGTCGATTACACCTATGCCTGGGGCTCCTGGCTCAACTGTGAGTATGCATCCGCCAACCATCATTGGACCAACCGTACCCAAACCCGTTTTGCATTCGACCTCTGCAACGTGCGCTATTCT
>JBGOXQ010000137.1:0-5703 GCA_041479225.1 Bathyarchaeia archaeon | reverse complement strand
TCACGTTGACGCCGACGTTCAGCATCTGCCCCACCCACGGCTACACCAGCGGCGAACACAAGCAGTGCCCAGTCTGCGGCGCAGTCTGCGAAGTCTACAGCCGCGTCGTCGGCTACCTGCGTCCCGTGGACCAGTGGAACGACGGCAAACAAGCAGAGTTCGCCATACGCCGAACCTTTGACCGCTCTGTGATTATGGACGCGGTGCCTGTGGCTACTTGAAGAGGTTAACGCATGAAGTTTAGCGGCTTACAGAAAATTAGCTTAATCGACTACCCCAACAAAGTAGCCTCAGTGCTTTTCACGCCAGGCTGCAACTTGCGCTGTGGCTTCTGCCACAATTGGCGCATAGCCGTAGACCCTCAGCCTCCTTTTCTTCAAGAAGCAACGGCGCTGGAGATGCTTGAGAAACGCAAGCGGTACGTGGACGCCGTGGTCGTCACAGGCGGCGAACCCTGCATGCACAAAGAACTGCCCAAGTTTCTAGCGAAGCTGAAGGAACGCGGTTTCGCCGTTAAGCTGGACACGAACGGCTTCTTCCCCGATGTACTCGAAGAGTGTCTAGCCAGCGTGGACTACGTGGCTTTAGACGTGAAGACCTGCCTTGAAAAGTACGTTCGGCTGGGAGCCAAAGACACAGTTGGGCTTATGCGCACTGTGGAAATTTTGAAGACGGAGAAAGTGCCCTACGAGTTTCGCACCACTCTGGTTCCAGAGTTAGTCACGTCGGAGGATGCCGCTTGCCTCGGGGAAGTGGTGAAAGGCGCCAAAACCCTTGCCCTGCAGCAGTTTGTGCCGCTGGACACCATGGACAAGAAATTTCAGTCTCTGAAACCGTATGCCCCCGAAATCATCAGCACCTTCGCGGAAAACATGCGGAAATACGCCGAAAACGTAATACTACGAGTATAGTGCATATAAATGGCAGTTTCTTGGTAATCTCTTTTCTTCTTCAGAATTGAGCTCACAGATAGTCTTTAACGTGCAGAATTTTATAATACCCTTTTACTTTTTCGTACAATTTATTATCTGCAGTAATTAAGCAAGCTTCGGTCTCTTTTGCGAGAAATAGGTATGCCGCATCATACACTGTTAAATCTAAGTTACATGCTATCGTTAATGCTTCTGATGTACGTAGCCAATTTGCATTCTCAAGTTCAATCTTTAAATCGTTCAGCATTTGCAGAGCTTCTCGTGCATATTCTTGGGTGATTCTTTTTCGTTTTATGGCTTTCCAAAGAGAGTTAGCGACCTCTTGTATCATGAAAGAAGGCGCGGATAACTGAGATATGCCTGAGAGATGGTCCTCTTTTAGTTTAGCGGCTTTGTCCTCATTAGGTTCACCTGATAAAACCCATTTTGCCACAACACTTGCGTCTACAACATATTGAGGCGTGCGGTTATCTCTCCCTGTCTTCTCGAATCCAAGCCACTATTTCTTCTTCGGACACTGGTTTGCTTCGTTTTCTGATTTCGTCTAGCCTTGCGGAGGCGGCTCTCATTTTCTGTTCATCAATCTTTCTTTGAACGCATTCCCGAATGTACTGGCTCCAGTTCACTTTAACCTGCTTCATTTCCTTCTTCAATTCGGACGGAACCTTAACCGTAATTATCTCAACATGCTCCATGCAGAACTACATCCGCAGTATATACAGCGAGTATATACTAATAAACTTTACACAGTAGTGCATCCAAGACGCAAAGTTGGAACCCCTTAGTTTCCCACGGACGCCGTTGTTGTAGCACTTAGCTAGTCACAAGTGCTTAAGAAAGCTCCAATACAAACCAGTTTACCACCCAATTCTCATGGAGACATAAAACAATGAAAATAGCCATTATCGGTAAAGGTCACGTTGGCACCGCCATAGCCAAAGGCTTAAGCGGCAAACACGAAATCAAGTTCGGACACCGAGACCCCAAAGAACCCGTCGAGATAGCGGCAAAATGGGGCGAGGTCATAATCCTTGCAGTTCCATACGAGGCGGTCGCGAACGCAGTAGAGGCGATTGGCTACGCCGCAGACGGAAAAATCGTTCTCGATGTGACAAATGCGCTTACGGAAGAAGGGGAGCTCGCCGTCGGCTTCACCACTTCAGCTGCCGAGGAACTGCAGAAGAAAATGCCCAGAGCCTATGTTGTGAAGGCGTTCAATACGGTTTTCGCAGCGAATCAGAGCACAGGCAAAGTCGGCAAAGAACCGCTGACGCTTTTTGTGGCGGGAGACAACGCAGAAGCCAAGCAAACCGCTATGCAGCTTGGCAGAGACATAGGCTTTGACCCTGTGGATGCGGGGCAGTTGAAGTCTGCACGTTACTTGGAACCCATGGCTATACTCATGATTAACCTCGGTTACGGTCTTGCCATGGGCACCAACATCGGATACAAACTCGTCAAAGCATAGAACCGCCCAGAACCTCAGCAAACTCTAAGACAGGATTTGGGCAAAAACTCCTCAGGCATTTTTCTTAAAAAGTTGAAATATATTGCTTGGGGCTGGGCCATCGCAGAGGGATTTTTCTTGCGCTCGCCTCAATCTTAACAATCCCCGGCAGTTTCATGATTTCATCTTGAATGGCGATCATCTGTTCCACGTCTCTTACTATGGCTGTTACCTGCAAGTCGTAGTCTCCGCTTGTTTTGATGATTATTACCACATCAGGAATTCTGCAAAGGGATTGGATTGTCTGAGCGTTGCTGGGGGATTTAAGCGAAATGTTGAAATCTAAAATCAGATGATACCCTATCAGATTGAGGTTCATTTGAATCGATGTCTTGATTATGTTGTTTTGCCTCAATTTCCTATATCGTTTCACCACAGTGTCGATTGATATTCCCAAGTCATGGGCCATCTCACTAAACGGCGCACGACCGTTTAAAGCAAGTTTTTCAATTATTCCAAAGTCCAATTCATCCACATTGATTCTAGTTTCGTGATTATGAAAAACGCACTGAAAGGCAGGCTTGTCAGATTGGTTCATATTTTTCTGGTTGGAAGTCAAAGTCAGGTTCTCAGGGATGTTTTTCACGCCTGTCCAGATGTAGCTTCTTATTCCGTTTGCTGGAATGCGCCGTCTGATTATCTCTTTGACATGATCTAGTTCATTTATGTCTTTGAGGGTTGTAATGGCTCTTATGTTGTAAACATTGTTGTACTGTCGAAAGGCGCGAACTTCAGTTATTTTTCCCATGTATTCCATGACCTGGCTCAGCTGTTCGCTTTCGACACTGATGAGCAGTGTTGCGAGCGCGTCAAAACCTAGAGCAGCGAAATCTATCTGTACGGTAGCCCCAGTAATTATGCCCCGCTTTTCCATTTCCTTAAAATGCTTCCAAATCTTGTTTTTCGCTGTTCCGATTTCGTTGGCTAATTCCACAAAACTCTTTCGTCCATCGCTTAGCAAGCTTCGCAAGATTGCCGCATCGATTTCTCCGATTTTTAACATACTAGCTCTCTCTTCTCTTCTATGGTGCTAACCCTCTACTCAGATGGAATTCATACTTTAATTCTTCCTTAATTTATTCCCTTTTTCAGTCTGGAATAGTCATTTTATTAGGTTAACCACTCCCTTATAGGCACTTTAGAATGTTGAAATGTACTGGCGCGGCGTTGGCCATTTATTCAGGACTCTGTTAATGTCCATTTCTACTTTAGTAATGCCTGGTATTTCTGCAAATTCCTCTTGGACTTCAAGCAGTTGGTTAATGTCACGAATCATCACGTACACTTGGAGGTCGTAGTCTCCACTTGTTTTCATGATGCTAATTACGTCTGGGATTTGGCTAATTCTTTTAATTACAGAAAGAGAATCAATTTGTAGCATGAAGGTCACAAAGAACACTGCTAGCGCATTATACCCTATTTTTGATGGATCGATTTGGATAGTAACTTTTATCAATCCACTTTTTGTTAGATTTTCATAATGCTTTTTCACAGTGTTGGATGAGACTCCGATTTTCTCTGCTATCTTGCTGAAAGGGGCAAGGCCATCTGCAGAGAGCGCATCTACAATTTTCAAATCAACCTGATCAAACTCGACCTTTGTTTTCGAGCGCTTGCTAAAAACATGGTTCCTGCTGTTTTCGTCTTCTCTTCCTTTCAGTCGGCCTTCAATTGGTGCCAAAAGCAGGTTTTCGTGCATTTCCTTGACATCTGTCCAAATTACGGTTTTCAGGCTTGTTATGGAAAACCTCTGCTTGAAAGTATCTTTAATTTCATCCAATTGCTTGAGGCTTTTTAAAGTTGCCACAACCCGCAGATTTCCTTCTGGACCACATTTGTAGACTGAGTAGATGTCCGGCATTCTTCTTACGTATTCTATCATCTGGTCAGCTTGCGTAGGCTCTACGATAATCAACATGTATGCAACAGCGAAATATCCAAAGCCTCGGTAGTTGAAGTGAATGGTGGCGCCCTCGATTATTCCGTCACGTTTCATTTTCATGTAGTTTTGCTGCACGACTTCCTTGGCAACTCCTATTTTTTCTGCAATTTCCGCGGCGGATTTGCGGCCATTGACTAGCAGAGTCCTGAGGATTCTGGCTTGGATTGGGTTGATTTCTGAACTCATTTGATTCTCTCGAATTTTAGATACACTAGCACCGTTAGGTAATTAAAAATATCGCTTAGTTAATGAAAGAGACAACGTTGTAAGTTACTTAAATTATTTCATTATTGGAACAAAAAATGCTCTTTTTTAGACGTTTTCAGAAGCTTTCCGCAAACCATATATGCGTAATTTTAGCAAACCTCTATTTCACAAAAGGAGAGAAAAAAATGACTAAAAACCCAAATTACAGCGTTAAGAGAGAAACCAAAACCAAAGCAATGACCGCAATAATTGCAGCACTTTTGCTTTCAATGACATTTGTCGTCGCTCTTCCATTGGCAAACGCAGACACCTTTAACACCGTTGCTTACCTAAGCGTTGAACCCAACCCAGTTGGCAAAGGCCAAACGGTTATCGTAGACGCATGGTTGGAGCCACTTCAACCCACAGCATCCGACGTGTTCCACAACCTGAAAGTAACAATCACCAAACCTGACGGAAACACCGAATCGAAAACGTTAACAACCACTACCGTTGGCTCACAGTATTTCCTTTACACACCAGTACTCGTTGGCAACTACTCTTTCAAACTGACATACCCCGGCGAAACTTTCACTCGAGGTGGATATCAATATTTAGCTGCTGAAAGCCCAGTTACGACACTCCAAGTGCAGGAAAGCCCAGTCTTATCATACCCAGACAACCCAATATCAAACGATTATTGGACTCGTCCAATTAATGGGCAGAACAGGGCATGGGCTCCAATAGCTGGAGACTGGCTAATGTCAGGCTACAACGCAACTGGCAAAACATTCGACGCTGCCTTCGGATTCAACCCCTACACGCAAGCCCCCAGGTCCGCCCACGTAATGTGGACGAAATCGCTAGGATTTGGCGGAATTGCGGGAGGATACTTAGGCGACCAAAGCTTCTATCCAGGCTTATCCTACGAATCGAAGGCTTCCCCGGGCATAATCATGGACGGCAAAGTCTACTTCAACATAAAGCCTACTTCAAGTGTTAACCAAGGCTTTGTCTGCGTTGATTTGCGCACTGGACAAGAACTGTGGAAGAACACCAACTGGACCTACGCTATCACCTTGGGCCAAGAATATGAATACACTTCAGGCAACCAAGGAGGAGTAGCAGGCGCGTAC
>JBGOXQ010000136.1:0-5705 GCA_041479225.1 Bathyarchaeia archaeon | reverse complement strand
CAGGCGCAGCCATAAAAGTCGCAAACATATTCGCAAAGAGAAACCTCCGCGGTAACTATGAAGAAATCGCAGATTACATCCACAATCGCGTCGGTGCAGTCGGCTTAGCATGGGGAGCATACTCACAGAAAGCCGCCGCAATCGCCGCGGGTTTCTGGCGCTTAGGCATTCCAGTGCTCGTCGGTCCACACGGCAGCAAATATCGCCGCATGCTCTTGGGCAGAGAAGACAAACCTGAAGACTGGGAAGTCTACGATACCCGCACTGGCAACAAAGTCAACGTCGGTCCAGCACCTGAGCACCTGTTCCAAACAGTTGAAACACCACAGGAAGCCATGGTTACCATCGCGAAACTTTGCATAAGACCCAACGACACTTGGAAAGGGCGCTCAATCAAACTCTCCCACTACATAGACCTGAGCAAACGCCTCTACGGAACCATGCCGCAAGACATACACTTATTCGTGCGCACAATGGCAGATGTGCCCATGACCATGAAAGACGAAATCACCAAGATTCTCGATGAGAAAGGTTGGAAAGAAACCGTCATTCCGGACCCGACCTTGCTTCCGAGAATGATCAGGAAAATGAAGGAGTGATAGGACATGTCCTGTGAACCTTGGCAATGTGCAGAAATAGCAGCAACAAAGAAAGCAAACCCCATACAGAAACCAGAAATAGCCGTAGCCTTGGTAAAGAAAGCTAAACGCCCCCTCCTCGTAGTAGGTAGTTACGCCGTAGAACGCTCCATGGAAGGCAAAGTGCTCATTGAATACCTTATAGACTTCGCAAACGCATCCAAAGTTCCAGTAGTCGCTACAGCCCACATGGTAGGCGAATTCCTCAAACGCGGCTACACACCAGCAGGCTTCATGTCCGCAATGGATATAGGAAACAGATTGGTTGACCCAGAATGGCAAGGACTCGACGGCAGAGGACCATACGACCTCGCAATATTCGTGGGCATGCCATACTACATGGAAGCACTAATCCTCTCAGGACTCAAGCACTTCGCTCCTGGACTCAAAACCATGACCCTGGACAACCTGTTCCACGCGCATGCCAGTTGGTCTTATCCAAACGCCACTCTTGAGGAGTGGGCGAGCAACCTCACAGTCATGACTTCAAAATTTGAAGGAGGACAATAAAAATGTCAATGTTTAAAGATATACCTGTAGACGTAGGAGTAATCTACGAAGGAGAACGCATCCGCAGAAACGACATGCAAATCGAACTCGGCGGACCCACAGTCAAAGAGAAATTTGAACTAGCAAAAGTCCGACCAATGGACGCCATCGAAGACGGCAAAATCACAATCATAGGCCCAGACATTAAAGACTTGAAAGAAGGCGGCGCCTATCCACTAGCCATACTTGTGGAAGCAGCAGGCAAAGACATAGACCAAGGCCTAGAAGGCGTAATTGAAAGACGCATCCACGGCTACCTGAACTACATCGAAGGCTTCATGCACCTTAACCAACGCTACGACATCTGGATACGCTTGGGCAAGAAATCTTTCCAGAAAGGTCTGAACAGCTTTGAACCAATCGGCAAAGTTCTGCTACGACTTTTCAAGAGCGAACTGCCAATCATTCAGAAAGTGCAAGTTACCTTCATAACCGACGCTGCAAAAGTTAAAGAACTATATCCTGCGGCAATTGAGGACTACGAAGCTCGAGATGCAAAAGCAAGAGGTCTCAAAGATGAGGAAGTCGACAAATTCTACGGTTGCGCTCTGTGCCAGTCATTCGCACCAAGCCACGTATGCGTCATCACACCCCAACGATACAGCAACTGCGGCGCCATCAGCTGGTTCGACGGCAAAGCCTCAGCAAGCATTGACCCCAAAGGTCCAGTGTTCGCCATAGAACGCGGCGAATTGATTAACGCGGAGAAAGGCGAATTCTCAGGCGTCAACGAAATGGCTAAAAAACGCACCATGGGCGAAGTTAACCAAGTCTGGTTGTACACAGCGTTTGACCACCCACATACTTCATGTGGATGCTTTGAGGCTGTGGCATTCTACATTCCAGAGGTTGACGGTTTCGGCGTGGTCAACCGCAGCTTCAAAGGCGTAGCCGTGAACGGCTTGCCATTCTCAACGCTGGCTGACTCAACTGCTGGAGGACGACAAATAGACGGGTTCCACGGAATGTCCATTGAGTACATGCGCAGCAAGAAGTTCCTCAGCGCTGACGGCGGATGGAACCGCATAGTCTGGCTGCCAAAAGAAGTCAAGGAACGCGTCAAAGACTTCATACCCAAAGACGTAGTTGACAAAGTCGCCACCGAAGAAAACGCCACAAGCATAGAGGCGCTCAAAGCTTTCCTGAAAGAGAAGAACCACCCAGTAGTCGCAAAATGGGTCACGGAAGAAGCAGCACCAGTTGCAGAAGCAGAAACCTCAGAAGCACAAGCAGCAGAAGGTGCAATGATGCCAGTAATGACTGCGTCAACATTGCCTATAATGGCTGGCGGCTTCAAGATAATCCTCAAAGACGCAAAAATCTACGCCAATAAAGTCATCATCACAACAGTTAAAGACGAAAAAGCCAAATAGACACTGGTGACGCAATTTGACTCACCAAGACAAAAAAGACGACGACTCCGGGCTAAAACTAAGCAAAGACCTCCTAGAGGCACTTGCTAAGTTTCAGAAGATCGAGCTGGAAGACTTCCAGATGGACGTCAAAGAGCTAGAACTGGTCTTTGAAGCAGGCGCAGCAGGGCAACTAATGCCCAAGCTTAAGCTGCCTGGTCTGAAGGCTGGCAAGCCAACCGCTATGTTGCAGTCGGCGTTTGCGCGTCCAATCGAGACTTACTCCGGCAAAATCGCAGAAGTTAAGCTTGGAGGAACTCCGAGCGAAGGCGGAACACGCGGAAGATCCCTCATAGTCGGCGGCGAAACATCCCCCGCTTTCTATAATTTTGAACGCCCCACAGTACATCCGCCAATCGTTACGCTGGACGTTTTCGACATGGAAGTCCCCTTATCCAAAGCAGTCAAGATGCACGTGAAAGACGTCGTCGGCGACCCCGCAGCCTGGGCAAAACTTGCCGTTGAAAAGTTCGGCGCAGACATGGTAACCGTCCACCTCATCAGCATCGACCCCTTGCTCAAAGATGCTAAACCAAGAGACGCAGTGAAAACCGTTGAGAAAGTTTTGCAGGCAGTTGACGTGCCACTCGTCATCGGCGGCTGCGGCGACCCTGTGAAAGACGCAGATGTCTTCGCAGAAATCGCGGAAACCTTCGCTGGAGAACGCTTCCTGATGAGTTCCGTGACGAAAGATATGGATGTTGAGCGTTGCGCGAAATTCATCAAGAAGAACGGTCATGTTGCGCTGTCCTTCACACCTATGGACATGAACCTTGCAAGAGAGCTGAACCGCAGACTGTACGACTTCATGGGTAAAGAAGACATAATCATGGACATGACAACCGCGGCACTCGGCTACGGATTAGATTACGCATTTACTAACATGGAACGCGCAAGACTAGCAGGGTTAATGGGCGACCCTGAACTGGCTCATCCAATGTCCTCAGGCACCACGAACGCTTGGGCAGCAAGAGAAGCATGGCTCAAGATGGCGCCTGAATGGGAACCTCGAGAGCTCCGAGGACCGTTGTGGGAAGTAACCACAGCCTTGACACTGTTGCTCGCAGGCGTAGACTTATTCATGATGATGCACCCCGCGGCAGTGAAGACATTGAAAGAGACAATTAACCGATTAGTAATAGGCGGCAAAGTAGACCCAGCCAAATTCTTTGAATGGGTTTCCGTGAAACCTTAACCTGGAGTTGCAAGACATGAGCCAAAACCCAAAGAAACCAAGCATGAAAGAACTCAGCCCAATAGACGTCTACAAACTCCTCCCTAAGACTAACTGCAAAGAATGCGGGCAAGAAAACTGCATGGCTTTCGCAACCAAAATCGTGAACCGCGAAGTAGTCATAGATTCGTGCCCCCCGCTGCTGAAGAAGGAGAACGAGAAAGCCTACAAGGCACTGAAGGAACTTTTGAAGCCTGCGGTCAGAGAAGTTATAGTCGGCGTTGGCGACAGAGCCAAGAAACTCGGCGGCAAGTTGGTCATGTTCCGCCACGAATTCACCTACACAAATCCAACCGCAATCGCAATCGATGTCACCGATGAAATGCCAGATGCTGAACTCACTGAGCGAATTAAGAAAACGGAAAACTTCACCTTCGAATATATCGGCAACACACTGAAGCTAGATATGATTGCGGTCCGTTCAACATCAGGCGATGCCGAGAAATTCAAAGCTGCAGTCAAGAAAGTTGCTGAAGCCACTAAATTGCCACTTATCCTATGTGCTCTGAACTCGACTGTTGCAGAAGCAGGCTTGATGGCTGCTCCCAAAGTGCGACCGTTGCTGTACGCTGCCACGAAGGAGAACTGGAAGGACATGGCGGAACTCGCTTTGATGTACAACTGCCCTCTGGTAGTTTCTGCACCTAACGACATGGACACTCTTGAGTCACTCGTTAAGACTTTGCTGGCTTACGGCGTAGAAGATTTGGTTCTGGACCCTGGCACGTTAGCGAACGAAGGCTTAGCTGACACGATAAACAACTTTACGATGCTGCGCAGAGCAGCCTGCAAAGCTGGCGACGAGCTAGCTGGCTTTCCGTTGATGGGTGTTCCGATGGTTGCATGGTTAGACAAAGGCGAGACAGCAGACGAGATAGTTAAGTGGCGTGAAGCCTACTTAGCTGGTATGCTGATTGTGCGTTACGCAGACGTGATTGTGATGCATGGCAACGACGGATGGGCGCTTCTTCCAAACACGGTTCTTCGACAGAACATCTACACTGATCCACGCAAACCAGTCGCAGTTGCTCCTGGACTCAAGGTGTACGGCACTCCAGACGAGAACTCTCCAGTGTTCTTCACCTCGAACTTTGCATTGACGTTCTACACGGTTGCTTCCGACATCGAAAGCGCCAAACTCAACGCCTACCTCATAGTCGTAGACAGCGAAGGCTCCGCCATAGACAGCGGCGTCGCAGGACGAAAACTCACCGCAGAAAAAGTCGCAGAAGCCATCAAAGCCTCAGGCGTCGAAAGCAAAGTTAAACACCGAAGAATCATAATCCCCGGCAAAGCTACACGCATCAGCGGCGAAATCGAAGAACTCAGCGGCTGGAAAGTCCAAGTTGGACCCCGCGACAGCAGCGAAATCCCCAAGTATCTCATAGAGAAATGGCAGCCCTAAAACAGCACCTTTTTCGTGATTTAATTGGACTCTGACTTAGATTGTGCTGCTTGATATTACACTATATCAATTGCTGTTAAGTTTGGAGTTTGAATCTTTTTCATGGTTTGACAAGTAAACGCATTTCTTGGATAAAGCTTCGCCGAAGCCTGAGCCCACTGGAAACGATGTATCATTGATATATGTTACTTCTACTTTTTGCACTCCTATTATTTTTTTTACCTCTTTAACCAAGGCTTTAAGGGAGTTGAGGTCTGAAATAGGTGCAATGGCAAGTATGTCGAAGGCTCCAATTATCTCTGAGATAGAGATGATATTTTTTATTCTTGTGAGCGATTCAATGGTTGCCAGTTTGCTTTTATCTGGGGTGTTTGAAATCATCAGTAAAGCCTTTCCCTGGTATCCAAGCTTCGAAAGGTCAATCGACACCATTGACAACCCAATGGTTCCCTCTTTCTCCATTTTTT
>JBGOXQ010000135.1:0-5708 GCA_041479225.1 Bathyarchaeia archaeon | reverse complement strand
GTTGTGATGGGGCATTCCCATGAGCAATTCTGGAGAAAAGTAGAGGGCGTGTCATTCATCAACCCTGGAAGTGTAGGAAGACCAGGGGATGGGAAACCACAAGCCGCTTACGCTATTGTGAGTTTTAACCCGGTCTCAATTGAACTTTTAAGGGTAGACTATGACAACAAAGCTGCTACAGAAGCCCTGAGAAAAAAAAGGCTACCGGAAAGTTTTGCGCAGATGCTTCTTCGCGGCGTGGCACTTGATACGATTCTGGAGGAAGATCATACCAAGAAAAACGTCATGGTCCAGAGCTGCAGGGAAACGGTGAAGAACGCCGAGAAAGTCTCTAAAAATTATTGGATAGAAACTGAACATTATAAGCAAGTTAGAAAACTGGCTTTGAGTTTATATGATGGGTTAAGCGGTTTGCACGAGTTAGGCGCGCGAGAGAGATGCTGGTTGGAGTGCGCCGCAGTTCTTCACGACATCGGCTTATCAAAAGGCGTCCGAGGACACAACAAAACGTCATTAGACCTAATACTGAATAATACTCAGTTGCCTTTCACTTCAACCGAAAGACGAGTTATCGGAAGCATCGCAAGATACCATAGAAAAGGTTTCCCAAAGAAAAAACACTACAATCTTGCCACATTGAGTCGCGCCACCATTCAGAAAACAATCATCCTATCAAGTATTCTTAGGTTGGCAGATGCTTTAGATTATACGCACAATTCCTTAGTTGAAGCTTTAAATGTCAGAATCGGACCCAAAAGAGTGATAGTTGAATGCGGTGCTCATTCAGATGCCACATTCGAAGAGCAGGCTTTTAACAAGAAAAAAGACTATTTCGAGAAAACGTTCAAGAAAAAATTGGTGCTGCTATGGAAGCAACATTGACTTCAGGCCAAGTTGTAGGGTTCGTGGACGTAGGAACCAACGCGGTGCGTCTCTTAGTGGTTAGAATAAACCCGAATCTCTCTTACATCGTAATCAGCCAAGAAAAAGAAGTTGTTAGATTAGGCGAGCAAGAATTCAAAGACAACATATTGAAAACTGAAGCAATGGACCGCACAGTTTTGGTCTGCCGAAAATTCGCTGAACTCGCAAGAACTTATGGAGCAACTAACATAATTGCCGTCGCAACCTCAGCTATTAGAGAAGCACAAAACAAAGCTGAATTTCTTGAAAGGCTCCTGAAAGAAACAGGACTGCAAGTTCACATAATCTCAGGCAATGAAGAAGCACGTTTAATTTGTCTTGGAGTAGCAAGTGGAGTAGACATCGGTGAAGAAAAAGGCATCTTTATCGACCTTGGGGGAGGCAGCACCGAAATCGCAATCGGAGACCAACACAAATGCTTCTACGTGCACAGCCTCAAATTGGGAGCCATAAGACTCACTGATCAATTTGTCGGCGAAGGTTGGACTGGACCAATTCGCAACAGCGTTTACAAAGAGATGAAGAGCTACATCTGCACCAACATCGAAGTTGTCACGGCAAGAGTCAAAGAGTGTGGAGCTAGACGCGCCTGGGGAACTTCTGGCACAGTCATTAACTTAGCGGAAATCGCATGCAAAATGTTCAAGAAACCTGACAACGGAAACAACCTTAAATTGACCAGAAAAAACCTGAAAAAGCTAACGCCCATTCTTTGCTCACTTTCACTTGAAGAGCGAAAAAAACTGCCAGGGATGAACCCAGACAGGGCTGACATAATTGTTGCTGGCGCGGCAATAATTGAAACTATCATGGAAGAGTTCGGAATAGAGGAAATCACCATCAGCCACCGAGACCTGAAGGATGGCTTGTTGGTTGATTATTTGTCAAACTTTATGGGATTTCGAGAACTGCAGAAAACGCCGATACGCAACCAATCGGTTTTGCATTTGGGCAGATCCTGCAATTTTGACGAAAAACACGCGGAAACCGTGGCTTCTTTGGCGTTGCAGCTTTTTGATAGCGCAAAACAGATTGGACTACACGATTTAAATGGGGAAAAAAGAGAACTTTTAAGGCACGCGTCCCTTTTGCATGATATCGGTGACTTTCTCTCGTTTACTAATCATCACCTTCATTCTCACTACATTATAAACAACGCTGAGCTGCTCGGCTTTGACCCAAACGATCGAGCTATTATGGCTAACATCGCCCGGTTTCACAGGAAAAAACTGCCCACAACTAAAGCTTTGAAAGGCACAGGGTTGGATGACAAATCAAACATCGCCATCGCTATCCTTTCGACATTCCTCAGGCTTGCAGAGAAACTCGACCGAAGCCACTGTGGGTTAGTAACGAAACCAGAGTTTAGAAAAGTCGGAAAAGACCGAATAATGCTCCAGTTTTTTTCTGAGGAAGACTGCAGTTTGGAAGAATGGAGTATTTTCCAGAATAAGCAGGCGTTCTTCGAAGTGTTTGGAAAGCAGTTAGAAGCGCACTGCACCGTTGGACAGTGACTCTTCCTAAAACTATGAAAATAATACAGCAAACCTGCATTGCACTTTAATCTTCAAGAGTCTTCTTTTTCAATGTCGGCTTTGGCTTGTTTAAGTGCGGCAGCCTGTTCTTTGCTTAAGGTTGGATATTTCAGGTTGAGACTTGCGATTTGTGAAACTATTATGTCAGATACTGTCATGCTCGTTACCCACTTTTTGTCTGCTGGAATTGCGTACCAAGGCGCCCACTTAGTGCTTGTTGCCGTGAGAAGGGCTTCGTAAGCTTCTACATATTCCTTCCACTTTGTTCTTTCCGAGAGGTCTGAAAGCGAGAACTTCCAGTTTTTATCCGGATCTTCCAGTCGCTTGAGTAGTCTTTGCGTCTGTTGATTTTTTGAGACGTGAAGGAAGAACTTTAGGATGATTGTGCCGTTCCTGAATAGGTGCCGTTCAAACGAGTTTATGTCTTCGTATCGCTCTCTCCAAAAACTATTGTTTCTTGGTCCGGACGGAAGCTTCTGTTTTTCAAGTATCTCCGGGCGAACCTTCACAATCAGCACATCCTCGTAGTATGAGCGATTGAAAATGCCTATTCGTCCTCTCTCAGGGAGGGCTTTCATGTATCGCCACAGAAAATTATGGTCCAGTTCCTCTTCAGAAGGAGTTTTAAAGCTGTACACTTGGCAGCCTTGAGGGTTAACTCCAGACATTACATGTTTAATTAATCCGTCTTTGCCCGCAGCATCTATGCCTTGGAGAATTATCAGTAGGGAGTAGGTGTCGCTTGCCCAAAGCAACTCTTGCATGTTTGCCAGTTTTTGCCTGTTGTCTTCCAGAAGAGCTAACGCCTGAGTCTTTACTGCCTTCTTCCCCCCTTTAGCCTCAAGTTTTTGAGCCCACTGGGGAACCCAGCTTGATTCATAAACCTTCAAGTCAACTTCCTTGCCTACAGGCACTTTAAACTGCTCAACTGCGCTCTCTTTCACGATGAAACAACCTCACCAAGGAAATAGCATGATTAACTAATAACAATTCTATTTTTTCAGTCCGGAGCAACGCAAAAAATAACCAAAAATGTTAATAAACAATACACAGCAACTAAAAGCAAACAATCTGCAAAACGGCGGAAATGTTGCGGACGCGCTGAACCTTGAAATTATTAAGCTGAGCAATCAAAGTTTGTGATAAAAATTCGGCGTTTGCCAAAAAGAGCTTGAAAAGAGCTGATTTCAGGGGATTATATGGTGCCGAGGGCAGGGTTTGATCTCAAGACCTGAGGAGATGTCACCAGTAAACCCTTTCTTTCTTTTTGGTGCGTATCTTTTTCTGATTTTACGATGGATAATCAACAAGAAAGCAGAGTAACTTGGTTTTTCCCCAATCGATAAATACAACTTGCTACAAAGGAATTCACCTTACCCACATAGTATTTCTATTTAGGTCTGAACACGATTAGAATCAGTGAAAGGCGAATGAAAGGCGGAGTTTCAAATTTCGCTATAACGAAGATTCAAACCGTTATCTTGGTAATCGTCATTTTCGTGGCTGCCATTGTGGGCTTGTTTGCCTATAGTTCAAGACAACCAGCCTCTCGTCCGTCTTCTTCTCCGACCGCTATGCCAACTCTGACAGTTGCGCCTACTGCTACGCTGTCTCCAATTCCCACAGCACTTCCAAACGGCGAAGGTGGAATCATAATTGGAGTAGAGTATGTTATCTCTGGAATTGGCGAAGATTTTGGCGGTCTTCGTATTCCTGCTGTAAAGCCGCTGCCAGGAAGTTTTTCATGGGACAAAATGCAAACAGGTCCCAATAAAACAATTGATTTCTCATTCACCGACAAATACGTCAAAGAATTTCAAGACAGTGGATTCACGGTTATAGTTTTTGGCTTGAGAACATCAAGCAGCCTTCTTGTGGACCCGTGGATGATAGACCCGGTATACCCTAAAAGCCAAGCGATAAACCCAAAATACTATACCAATTTCACCCATTGGGTAAAGTCATTGGTTGAAAGATACGACAAAGATGGAATCGATGATATGAATGGGTTAAAATACCCTGTGAAACATTACGAGATTGGTGTCGAATTTTCGTCTTACCAGCCAGAACCCACGGAAATTTACCTTAAAACGCTTGAACTAGGATACAAAGCGGCTCATGAGGCTGATGACAAGGTTATCGTTGGCCATTCCGCTTTTCTTCTAACTCCCGTGTTCAGGGACAACCCGACTCCCGACCAATACGAGGCCGCCTTTGCTGAAAACTTGGTTGGCACGGCTGGAAAAGGGCTGAAGGACATCCGCATGGTTTTGGATAGACCTGACTTGTTCGATGCGCTTAATGTGCATAACTTGGGTTGGCCTTACGAAATTGAACCGATAGTGAAGTGGCTGAAGTATGAAACTGCTCAGAGAGGATATACAAAGCCCATAATAATCAGCGACACAAGTCCAACACCCTTTGCTGGTTTTGGTTCTGCAACGACAACCGTAGGCAATAATCTAGCCTTGATGTTTCCTCCGGCGACGGAGGCGGATAGAGCTAGACTAGCAGAATACTTTAAGAAACTGATAAGTGCCAATCCAGAGTACATCGGTTGGCTTAGAAATTTCCTAGCTGCCGATGTTGTTCAGAGAGTCGTGATTGCGGCGGAACAAGGAATTGAACTCATCGACACCGCGTTTACGGGCGATCTTCCAGGGGCTACTTCAGCCGTGTTCCAAGCTGGCGCAGGAAACGCCGGATGGGGAGGAATGGTTGATTATGAAGGCGGACACGTGACAGGCAAGAGACCAGCATTTTACGCGTTGCAGCAATTGCAGGAGAACATTAGAGGTTACGATTCAATAGTCAGAATTAATGTCAACAATGATGATGAAATCAGATTATACATGGTTACAAAACAGGGAAATGAATTCTTCATTGTTTGGAATGGCTATCAGAAACTGTATTTGCCGGAAGACGAAGTCCCCACCAAGAATATTCAGATTGACCTCGGAACTTCTCAGGTGACTGTTGAAAGCATGAAAAACTCAACTGAAGGTATCAGAACACCGAAGGAAACTGTCAACGGATTATTATTTATAACAATCACTCCCGAACCCATTTACATTTTCAAGCCTTAAATGAAGTAAGAAGCCCGCGCTACATGCGTGCTCAGAAGATTTGCAAGCTCTCAAAATGGCTCAGTTTTTTTGGTAAAGCTTCCTTTCAGAAAGAAGGATTAATGGTGCCGAGGGCAGGGTTTGAACCTGCGACGACTCGGTCTTCAGCCGAGCGCTCTCCCAG
>JBGOXQ010000134.1:0-5750 GCA_041479225.1 Bathyarchaeia archaeon | reverse complement strand
GCCTCGTTCTCCGGTTCGATGGTGAGCGCGAACGTTGAGTTATCCACCGTATAATCATGGCCGCAATAAACGAGCGTCTCCGGCGGCAGCGCGGCGATCTTTTGCAGTGACCGCCACATGGTTGCGGCGTCGCCCTCGAACAGGCGGCCGCAGCCCAGCGAAAACAAAGTGTCGCCGACAAACGCAATATTGTCGTCGGGTAGCCAATAAGTCACATGGCAAAACTCGCTTAATGTTCTCAATTGCTGAACGACTACAGAAACAAGAAAACGTTAGAGTCATAGCATTTGACGGCTCAGAAACTTGGCTTTATTCAGCTTCAAGAATTCCAGTTTTCAACATTTCAGAAAAAGACATTCTTAGGCAAGACAGAAACAGCACTGAAGAAATAGAACGCTATAGCCTTGAGAACTGGAATTTGGTTAAGTTAGCTTTAGCTAAAGAAAAAGACATCTTGTTTAGACTGAAAACACGTAAGCCTTCTAAACGTGGCTTTTTCTGTAGGACCGTGATTAACTTCTTAGACGCACAACAGAGAGCAGAGAAGGCAAGAAACCCTAACCACGAATGCACAACAGCAATAGCCTATTTTCTTGAAGAGGCGCAAAACGCTTTTTCCAGCAGAAACACAAGTAGCACAGAAACAGAGGAGTTTCTAACAGTTTTCAATGAAGCAAGAAACAACAGAGAAGGCTTTTTCACAAGCTCACAGAGGCTAACAGACTTCTCTAAGACGATTCGAAGCAAACAGATTCAATGCATAGGAAAACTTAGCACTGAAGACATAACACCTAACCTTAGACGCATAGAGAAGGCTCAAGGCTTAGACTTTAGCAACATGAAAAGCAGAACGTGGTATTATGAAGGTGCCACGTTTGAGAGTCCCGAATTCAAGCAACAAGGCAAACCCTACATAATCAACAGCGAAATAAAACAGCTATGGCTTGACAGTCTACCTAAACCTAAAGTTCTAACGTTGAAAGACAAAATCAAGGCATGGTTTAACCCTCAACAGATAGGACAACCAACCACAAAAGAGGGAATAACTCAAGAGTTTTTTGAACAAGAAGAACAAGAACGAGAAGAACGAGACCGAGAGAATGAGGAAGAAGATTTAGACGCAATTTCGGAAGAGTGGATAAAATGAACAATCAAACACAAGAAACCTATAAATGCGATTTAATCGCACAAACCCCTAAAACCCCTAAACACCTACGATTTAGTAGTAAGTTCCCTATAGGGGTAGGGTCCTATTGGCGAATTCTCTAGCCATAAACATGTTGAAACTGAGTTAACACGAACATATTTGGACCCTAATAGAAATAGCATGCAGAAAAGGGGGGAGGGGGTAGGTCACAGAGAGCGGTAAGTTTGTTTTTGCTGGTTTGAATGATTGGTGATTTGGTTTCTGGTTCAGGGTAAAGTAATTAACTCACAACCGCTTTGAAACTTTCATGCAAGAATCCACTGTTGTTGAGATTCCGAGGGATATTCTTGAAGCCATCTTTGCAGGAGCAAAGCAACTTTATCCGCGTGAAAGTTTTCTGTTTCTCCGCGGCAAAAAACGCAAAGGCATCATCCGCATAACGGATTTGGTTTTGGCTCCGTTTGCGGTTCATGGCAGAGGATTCGCCAACTTTAACCCCTACATGGTTGGAGGAGATTTCTCTTTAGTAGGTACCGTGCATTCGCATCCTTCAGGAAATATTTCGCCTAGCCATGTGGATTTGAACCATTTCTTCGGCAGAATTTTGATGATTGTAGGTTCTCCGTTTGAGGGAGCAAACTGCGTTGCCGTTTACGATTCCAACGGCGAAAGGTTGCCGTTAGAGATAACAGCGGAAGATTTGAATAACCGTTAGCCACTGTTTTTCGGCGCGTTTTTTGCAATAGCTTGGTATTCGCGGATATATTCCAAGGCGAATTTGTCGGCGTTTTTCTCTGTGCCTTTATGCATTTTGTCTAAGCCTTTGCTGCGCAGATGATGATAGAATTCGTGTATGATGACAAATGGGTTTCCTAAAATGTCGCTGTCTAAGACGCTGATGGTTTCGTTCTTGCTCGTGTAGACACCATAACAGGTTTTATGGTGTCCCTTTGGCAAACCCACTTTCAATATTGGAGTGTTCACGTTGTAGGTTTTGGCAAGCAGCGCCAAAGCTTCCTCTGTTTGCTTGTTCAAGATGAGCCAAACGATTTTTGGCTTAAAGTTAGGTTCCAACGTAGAATCTTCCTGCTGCCTCTGATGTGCTAGGTGCTTTCTGCTTTGCAGTATAAAAGTCGTGCAGTTATTCGAAGCTAAATTGCGTGGGCAAGAACCAAGAGGTTATTCGAAACCACAATCACAAGGAACACAATTACACCTATGTATGCAGTTATAAGCGTATATCGAGTATACACGAAGGCTCTGCTGCTCTTATTGTTGGTTTGCAGTAGAATTTTGTTCGCTATATAGAAAATTATCCCAACGAAAATAGTTGTCACCACTTTCAAGACAACGAATGCTGAAATGTTCGTGCTCACCACACTAATAAGAAACGGATTGGATTCAACTGCTCCGAAATAAATGATTCCGATGACAGTGGTTAAGCAGTCCAAGGAACCCATCAAGACTATCAGCAAACTTGGATAAGCTCTAACTCTCAGCACTTAGCAATCTCCCTTTCGCGTGGCTTTTACATCCTAAGTCTGCAGGCTATATGTGCCAAATTCCAGTTTACGACATATTCCACAGCAGAAAATCAGAAAGAAGAAAACGTTTTAAAACACGCAATCTCCGAATGTTTCTGACACACTGTTTAAGGTTGGAGGTGAAAACACAACGCCAATAGTCATCATCGAAACATGGTCTGGAAAAAGCGAAGAACAAAAAGCCACACTCATAAAAGGCATAACCAAAGCTTTCATGGACATAGGAGTCACAGCAGACCAAGTCACCATCATAATCCACGATATCCCGAAAACAAATTGGGGACCCCAAGGACAGCAAGCATCTAAACTCCCAACATAAATTGAATGTTTAGCGCACCTGTTGCTCGAAGTAGACTATAGCCCCCCTTATATAAAGAAACTATAAAAAGAAAATTGAAGTTGAAGGGTTGCTGGTTTTGGAAGACCAATCTTATGGGGCGATTGATTTTGGGGGATTTGGCAGTCTCGGATGGGCAGGTTGTGTTTTGGCGCGGTTTATTTTTAACTGTGCTTAAGTGGGGCGGTCTCTTTTTCTTTCGCAAGCGGTTGCACAAGCATGCCCATGAGCTGTCCATCTTTAACTACGGCGATGCGTTTTGAGCCTTTTTCCCGCATGATTTTCAAAGCATCCGTCATTGTTTGCCCGCTGTTTAGTTTTAGCAACGGCGTGTAGTCAAGGTTTTTCACAAAGGTTTTTTCAGGGTCTTTCCTGTTTTCTGCTATTTCTCTGAGGAGATCGCGGTCATTTACTATTCCGATAGGCTCGTCATTTTCGACGATGAGGACTGAGTTTACGTTGTTCTTGAGCACGGCGCTGATGAGTTTGGATACTGTATCATTCATGGACACTGTTATGTTGGGCAGCTTCATGCCTGCTTGCTTGGTAATCTCGGAGAGGTCCATGCCTCTCTTCCAAGTGTCGTTCAGCATTTCGCAGACGCGCTCACTTGACCTGGGATCATTAGTGTAGAACGTGTCAGTTGTGTAGAAGGATTCTTCCGTTAAGTCGTCCATTGGTGGCGACTTGAACATGAACAGGTTCTTATCGTCGACCAGCATCATCGTCATGTAGCTAATTGGAACGTGCTTAATGTCGTAGTAGGAAGAAAGCTTTTTCGCGGCTTCAAGATTATCTAGGTCTATAGGTGCCATAAGGCGGAACTTCACGCCTTCCTTGTGGTGCTTGGCGAAGGGGTCTTTTTCTATGAGGTTGTTTAGGCTTTGGGATGAAGTTATCAGGACTACGTCTTTTGTTGCGGTGTCAAGCATCTGTTCAACTTTTGCCCATGCTTCATCTGCATCTCTTATGACTCTTGTTTCTCCGATGGGTATGCCTGTCTTCAACTCTTCAATTCGGCTGACGGCATCTGTTCCGACGCTCCACATCTGGAGGAAAAACGCTTTCAAGACGGAGATAAACATCTTATCGTTTATCCATAAGCCTTCATCCTCAATGTTCAGAACAGAGGCTTCGTCTTCATTGGATGCGTACAAGATGGCTTCTTCTTCATCTTTTATGAGAAAACGGGGGAAAAATCTAGTACTTAACCCCAGATGATGACATTCGGCGTTGTCTGAGCTATCCTGTAATTTCTTGCATATGTACTCTGCCACTTTAAGATTTTCCCGTGTGATGTCGGCGATTATTTTGAATTCAGTCTTGCGCTTGCGGGCGGCGCTGAGGAACGCATCGAAGACGCCTCCTATGTCTTCTTGAACCAATCCCAGATTGGTTGTCAAAAGATACGCTCCTTTCTTAGTCTCTTCAATCATAGACAGCATCTTTGCGTGGATTTTCTTTTTGCCGCTGATTACCAAGAATTTCGCGACAGTGTAATCTGTCTCAGGGGCACTAACGGAACGCCAAGAAGTCAGCAAACTTTCTTTTTGTGAATTAAGGCTTTCCACTTCTCCTTTCTTCGACTCTATGAACGAGTCTAGCAACGATTCGAATGGAACCACCGTGAAGCGAGTTGGTCTCTCAAGGGTAGCTTCTATGAAGCCTTTTTCCTGCAGTTTCTTGAACGTGCGGTAAGCTTGCACTCTTTCCATCTTGAGCCGCTTAGCTACAAAGCTGGTTGATTGCGCGCCGCTCTTGGCAAGGAACATGTAAACCTGAATTTCCCGTTTTGAGAACCCGAGGTTTTGCAGAAATTTTAGAATGTCTTTTTCACTCAATCTTATCCGAACCTTGGATTTCAAGCACAAATAAGTTAATGTATACTTAATTGTTTTTTGATATATAAGTACTACTTGGCAAAGCTATAATGGAGCATATCTTCCTAGGTGTCAGATGCTTTCTAGTTTGCAGAATTCTATTTGCAAGAAGTTTGCGGCATTATTTTTTCAGCGTAGCATAATTTATAAGGTTGTATGACAGAGGAGTAAATATCTCTGGAAGAAACAGATAGCCTTAGACACCTTGTGTCTCAGATGCTTAGAAAGTGGAATGGAGCAATTGTTTGTCAACATCCAAATGACAAGGGAGGAGAGATTACATTGACTAAAGCCAAGAAGCATATACTTGTAATAGACGACGATAAATCCATTTTGAGAACCTTCACTCGGATTCTTCAGAAAAACGGGTATGAAATCGATGTCGCCGAAACCGGTAAAGAAGGTCTCGAAAAATCGAAAACGCAACGCTTCGATTTAGCCTTAATAGACATACGCCTGCCTGACATGGAAGGGACAGATTTGCTCATCAAGATGCAGAAAACAATGCCCGATGCAGTGAAGATAATGATAACTGGTTTTCCGTCGTTAGAAACTGGCGTTAAAGCCCTTGATGAAGGAGCGGATGCGTACTTGGTGAAACCTGTGAAGCCTGAAGAGCTAATAGCGCTAATTGAGGAAAAACTCAAAATCAAGGAAGCAAATCATTAGTCCATGCTTATTTTACGCTGTTTCAAGTAATTGTGGGACTGTTGCTTTTTTTGGTTAACCATCTCTCAATTTTATTCGCAGGCACAACAAGGTTAACGATATGTGACTGCTATAGCGCAACTACAACATTTTAAATAATTTATGCTGAATTAGTACAACTTGCGCTTACAAAG
>JBGOXQ010000133.1:0-5800 GCA_041479225.1 Bathyarchaeia archaeon | reverse complement strand
GAATACATCAGTTTCTTCAGCTACATTCTAAGCTTCCTTATCGCTGGCGTATGGTGGAACGCCCACCACAGAAATTACGAACGCATACGCAGTTCCAATACTACACTAAGATGGCTTAACTTGATGTTCTTGCTCTGGATTGCTCTACTTCCCTTCTTCACCAAAATATTGGACCAATATATCAATTTACAGTTAGGCGTTGTACTGTATGCAGCTGACCAAGCCGCTGCGGGAGTCTTCTTAACACTCATATGGTGGTATGCAAGCAGAAACCACCGCCTTATAAATAAAAATATGAAAGACAAGGCAATCAGATTTGCCTTATGGCGCAACGCAATCCCAGTAGTTTTCTTTCTTTTGTCCATGGGCATCACTTTCATAAGTCCAAGCCTTGCCAGCTTTTCGTGGTATGGAATGGTGCCCGTCCTGATCATAGTTAGTCGTCTTGAAAAAAGAAGCAAAAAGGAACAACCGAAAACCAATCAATAGCCCAGCGTTAATTTTCTATGTTGGTGCAGGGGGTGGGATTTGAACCCACGAACCTCTGCAGGATAGGCTCCTGAAGCCTACGCCTTTGACCATGCTCGGCGACCCCTGCGTTAAAACTGCATTGCTTTCATCTAAAATAACTCTTACTGATAAATACGTTGCCGCCAACAATTTAAAAGAAAATGCGTAGCAGGTTTTTCTCTGTTTGCTGATCCCTCTTGCGGGCTACATGCCGTTTCCATGATTTTCAGAACAAAAAAGTGTATCTTTTAGGTGAATCTGGTTTTCTGCAAAATGTTATATAGCAAAAGCCAATATACCCAGATCAGAGAAATTTTGGAGAAATGTACAAATGAAAATGAAAACTAAAACTCTAATTACAATCGCTTTGATCTTAATGTTCATTGCAAGCATTTTCACAGTTCTACAATCCGCCAACGCACATACGCCGTCATGGAACATCCCAACATATGCTTATCTTGTTGCTTCACCTGACACCGTTGGCGTCGCTCAGTCCACTTTGCTGATTATGTGGTTGAACACTGTGGTTCCCACATCAGGTGGCACTGGAGGAGACGCATGGCGTAACTTCAAGATAAACGTCACAGATCCCGAAGGAAAGCAAAGTACAATAGGGCCATACACAAGTGGTCAAGTTGGCACTACATTCACCACGTTCACACCCACCAAGGTCGGAAAATACAGCTTAGTGTTCTACTGGCCTGGACAAATATTAACCAACGGCACTGGAGAACCTAACTTCCGCGGACTCGCCTACGTCGGAGATTTCTTCCAGCCATCACAAAGCGCACCAATTACGCTTACTGTAACCCAAAACCTCGTTCAAGGATGGCAGGAACCGCCGCTTCCAACTAACTACTGGAGTAGACCCATAAACGATGCAAACAGAGACTGGTCGCAACTTGCAAGCAACTGGCTCGGTGGCGCTTGGCTGGTCAGTAACTTCCAAAGTGAAGGTAAAGCTCCGAATAGCCCGCACATAATTTGGCAAAGACAGATACAGGCTGGAGGCATCACTGATGCAATGTGGTCAGGTCAACCTCCAAACAGAGACGACTACGAAAGCCCATGGAGCGTGCCTATCATAATGAATGGCAAGCTCTACTTCAACGCACCAAGCACCTCAACTAGTGACAGACACGGGTATTACGCCTTGGATCTGCAAACTGGACAACAACTTTGGTTCAAAAACGGAACCGACAACGGCTTAAACAACCCGATAAGCTTAGTTGGCTACGCAAGCGGTCTCAATACTGCTCCCGCGCTGAGTCAGACTTACTTACAGCTGTCATTCGCCCAAATATACAAATACTATTCAGTGAACGGACAAGGAGTCGCCCCGTATCTTTGGATGACCCAAGGCAGCACATGGTACATGCTTGACGCAGACAGTGGAAACTGGATAATGTCGCTGAAAAACGTGCCAGGAGGCACAGCCGTCGTGGACCAAGACGGAAGCCTACTACGATATAGCTATAACGCGGCAACAGGCAATTTGCTGTGCTGGAACTCAAGCCAATCTATCCCGCCAGCAGGACCAACAGGAACTTCTGAGCAACAGTGGAAACCTCGCATGGGAGCAACGATAGACGCAGTCAACGATACTTCATGGACAGTCATCGGACCAGTCGCCAATCAATGGGACGCAATAGATATTGCCCCACGATCTGGCTACACGATGAACGTTACAATAGATAAAGGTCTCCCCGTGGCTCCCCCATCACTGACTAACGGTCTGCCATCACCTGGAGCAGGAAGCCTCAGCATTGTCCAAGACAGCGGTCGCGTGCCACGATATATTTTCGGATTCAGAAACTGGGATGCTGTAGCATCAACAACAGGCGGCAGCGGTACATTCGCCGCATGGTGTGTAAAAATAAACTACGGCGCAGCATCCTACAGCCCTAATCCAGACAAAACATACACACAGAACAACAACCTTGGATACACTGCTTCACTGCTATATAACATCAACTACACAGGGCCTTTGTCAGGCAACTTAACCTACAGCTTAGGACCTATCGACTATACCGCTGGAATCTGGACTCTATTCTCAAAAGAGACAATGCAATGGTGGGGCTACAGTTTGACAGACGGGCATCAAGTATGGGGTCCAACTGACTCTGAGGTTCCATGGGACATGTACGGCGACAATGCTGCAATGGCTTACGGAAACCTCTACACATGCGGCTACGGCGGAGTACTTTACTGTTACAACGTTGCAAATGGCAAGTTGCAGTGGAACTATACAGCCTCAAACATCGGCTACGAAAGCCCATACGGCAACTACCCGCTCAACATAGGCGCCATAGCAGACGGAAAAGTGTTCCTGTACTCTACAGAGCACTCTCCAACTAAGCCACTCTGGCGCGGCTCATACGTCCGGGCTATTGACGCACAAACCGGAACCGAAATCTGGAAGATACTAGACTTTAACATGGGTCTCGCAGTCGCTGACGGCATCCTTGTGTCAGGAAACGAATACACCAACATGATTGAAGTTTACGGCAAGGGCAACAGTGCAACCACAGTCACGGCGACACCTAAAGTTCAAGGTAAAGGCAGCGCCGTCCTCATCGAAGGCATGGTAACAGACCAGTCCCCTGGACAGACATGCTTAGGCATTCCAGCCGCAGGCACCCCCGCAATCGCTGACCAATTCATGCAGCCATGGATGGAATACCTGTACATGCAGCAAGCAAAGCCAACAACCGCAACAGGCGTTCAAGTGCAGTTATTAGCGATTGACCCGAACGGCAACTCACAAAACATCGCAACCACAACGAGCGACATAATGGGGCAGTATGCAGCCTCATGGACACCCAACCTTGAAGGCGTGTACACCATAGTGGCCTCTTTCAGCGGAACCAACTCGTATTATCCCTCCTCAGCAGAAACCCACATAGCCGTAGGACCAACAGCTGCACCAGTGGTAATTACTCCGACACCAGCGTCTACACCCACACAAACACCGTCAACGTCAACAGCGCTAACTCCGCCAACATCGATTTCGCCTGTTCCTGTTCCGCCAGGAGAATTCCCAGCGACCCTCGTGTACGTCGCAGTTGCAGCAGTAGTCGTCATCATCGCCATAGCAGCAGTAGCAGTCGTGCTTAGAAGACGCAAATAACCCCAAAAAAACCAACCAACCTTTCCTTTTTTTCTTTTCAGTCATCTAAAAACACATTGATTTTTACAAACCAGCTTAAGTACAGACCAGAGCATATTGTACCAAAACAAACAAGTCGAGGGGTAAAGGTTTAAGAACTACATTTAAGCATATTCAGCGTCAGGTAGATTAAATGCCAACTCACGGATCACTATCTAAAGCTGGAAAAGTCCGAGGACAAACACCCAAAATAGTTGCTAAAGAAAAAACCAAGCCTAGCCCAAAAAACAGAACGCGCAGAAACTACGAGAAACGAGTGGTTCTGCAGCGGAAACCTGGGCAAAACTGGATGTAAACGCTCCGTTAGAACTCTTTCTCTTTTCAGTTTAAAAATGCGATTTTGAGCTAGAGCACTTTATCTATCCGTTTTGAATGAAATCTCAACGAAGCCTATGGTAAACGCTGAGGGTGCAGTTCGAGAAATCATAAATGCCCTAATGCTTTTGCCGTCCCCCACTCATGATGATGTAAATCGCCTGAAGCTTGAGGTCGCAGCGAAATATCACATGCAGGAAGTTCCGTCGAACCCCGACTTAATCGCCGCATTAACAGCGCAAGAAAAGCGCAAGCTATCAGAGATTTTGCGCAGGAAAACCACGCGAACCATCTCAGGCGTCACCGTCGTCGCTGTTATGACGAAGCCTTATCCTTGCCCGCAGCCTGAACCCTGCGCGTATTGCCCAGGCGGACCCTCAACAGGCAGCCCGCAAAGCTACACGGGGCACGAACCTGCAGCCATGCGCGGAGTACAAAACAACTATGACCCCTATGTTCAGGTGAGCAGCCGCATGGAGCAGCTTACAGCAATCGGGCACCGAGTAGACAAAATAGAGCTCATCGTGATGGGCGGAACCTTCCCCGCCACGCCGCCAGAATACCAAGAATGGTTTATCCAGCGTTGTTTAGATGCAATTACGGGCAGGGAATCCGCGAATTTGGAAGAGGCAAAGGTTAACGCGGAAACCAGCCGAACACGCAACGTAGGCATAACGGTGGAGACTCGTCCCGACTGGGCAAAAGAAGCACATGTTGACGCGATGCTGAATATGGGTGTGACCCGCGTGGAACTTGGAGTCCAGAATCCCAGCGACGAAATCTACCGTTTAGTGGGAAGAACTCACACTGTTGCTGATGTGCAGGAAGCCACGCGAGTATGCAAGGATGCGGGTTTAAAAATTGTTTACCACCTAATGCCTGGAATGCCAAGTTCCTCACCAGCCAAAGACTTGGAAGCCTTCCAGCGGATTTTCACTGACCCAGCGTTCAAGCCTGACATGATAAAAATCTACCCCTGCCTCGTCATCGAAGGCACCAAAACGCACAAGTGGCACCAAGAAGGCACATTCCAGCCGTACTCCACAGAAGAAGCCGCCAACGTAATCGCCGAAGTCAAGCGCATTATTCCGCCGTGGGTGCGAGTCATGCGCGTGCAACGTGATATTCCAGCTCGGCTCATCTTAGCAGGCGTAAAGAAGAGTAATCTGCGCCAGATTGTCCAAAAGAAACTGGCAGACAGCGACGAGAGGTGCGCGTGTATTCGTTGCAGGGAAGTCGGTCACCGAAGCATGATTGACGGTGTAAAGCCTGACTTGGATAAAGTCAAAATCCTCTCTACAACCTATGAGGCGTCTGAGGGCAGGGAAGTGTTTCTTTCGGCTGAAGACCCTGAGAACGATGTGTTAATTGGATATTTGCGGTTGCGCGTTCCCTCGGCCAAAGCCCATAGACCAGAAATTATTGCTGTGCCTTCGGCGGTGGTGCGGGAGCTACATGTTTATGGTCCGCTTGTGCCCGTGGGCAAGCATTCAAACGCGGCGTGGCAGCACAAAGGCTACGGCGCCGTTCTGCTGGGTGAGGCGGAGCGTGTGGCGGCAGAGGATTATGATTTAAAGAAGTTGCTAGTTATAAGTGCGTTAGGCACAAAACAGTATTACATGCGGTTTGGTTATGGGCGTGATGGTGTGTATGTTTCGAAGATGTTGTGCTGATTTTGTGTAGGGCTGAAAACACAAATTGATGCTTTTTTGTGCTTTGCGAGAATTTTAAGTTTTTAGTAGAGTAAAGGTTGACAGCGTTTCATACTAGTGCTCGAGGCAGCTACTCCTTCCCTTTTATGTAGAT
>JBGOXQ010000132.1:0-5806 GCA_041479225.1 Bathyarchaeia archaeon | reverse complement strand
GAAAGACTTTCCCCAACTATTTGAACAGGTCACAGCAATGGACGGCAAACAATGAAGAAATGTTGTGGGCGCAAATACCCGGACAATTACAACTTCTGCACTCAATGCGGAGCTAAACTTGAGATTGATTTCTGGGGCGAACTTAGCACAGATGCCGACAAAGACGCATTTGAACTTTATGAATAATTAACTTTGTTTCTTTTTTTGTACTTTATTGTTTTCCAACAATTTAATTGTGTAAATTTACTTACTTTATGGAAAAGTACAATTTAGGTGTCCGTTTTATATAAAGAAACTGCATGGGTCTCTAACTAGAGAAAAAAAAAGTTTACTGGGATTAAATCTTTACGTTCCTTTTCTGCCTTCATCCCAGAATCAGCTGCTGTGACCCAGTGAACCTATTTTTTTTCTACTTTTTTCAGTATTTCACGCATTTTTGCTGCGTCAACATCTTGAACCATCGTTTCACATATCATGACTGGGCGCAGTTTGAATTCGGCTATAACCTCCGCCAAATGCTCAAAGTCTGGTCCGTAACCTGGCTCGTCCAAAACGTGGTGGCGTTTTTCTCCGCCTTTGTATGAGTATTCGATTTTGCTGAAGTGGCAATGCATGTTCCTCACCGCTTCCGTGCCCAGTTTCTCTTCTGCCTTTGAGACTACTTCGCGGAAGTCGTTGATGTTTCTGAGTCCGCCTCCACTTCGCGCATGCAGATGAGACCAGTCTATGACAAGCTGAGTGCCCTCCACCTCTTGGCACAACGCTATGGTCTCGTCGAGGCTGCCGAACTGGGTGTGTTTGCCCATCGTTTCTGGCCCAAGCTTGACTTTTTCGATTCCCAGTGTCTTCAGGGTTGCAGCGACTTCTTTTACTACTTCCACGCATTTTCTGAAGGCTTCCGCTTTTCCGCAGAACCCGTAGAATCCCGTGTGGAAGACCACAACGTAGGCGCCCATCCACTCCGCCGCCGTGGCGCAGGCAACTAGTCTTCTTTTGCTGGCTTCTATAACATCTTTTTCGCCTAAGAGATTTATGAAGTATGAGCCGTGCATGCTGAGCAAGACGTCGTTTTTTCTGGCTTCCCCGCCGAGGAGTTCTGCATCCTCCCGTTTCATCTGGGGCACCTGCCCCCACCGTACGGCTGCGTACTCGAACGCGTCCAGCTCCTCTGTTCTGAGCAGCTTTGGTACATCTGCAAGTTTCGCCCCCAAGAGTCTGAACATATGAGGTACTCCTGCTGGACCAAAACGTGGGCGATCAGCCATCTAAATCATCTCATCTTTGCTGGTGTCCTATGCATTTCGCCCCTAAAAACCTGACACCATCGGGTAATATTTATTCTGTCTATAGATTTTTAAATCCTAAACCCTTTATCTTAGATGCAGAGAACCTTGCTTCAGTGGGGGATTGCTAACATGAGGAGACTCAACGGTTTAAGCTTCTCCGCCATTAGGTACAGTTAATAATAAATGTTAGAAGCAATGAGTTTAATAAGAAAGGAGAATTGGCCCGGCGAAATAATGCTGACACCAGACAAGAAAGAGTCAGCTGAGATCCTTCAGGACCACAGCACACAGATTTTACTGAACAAGTTTGTCAGCGGAGAGATTGAAAAGCTCGAGCCAACTTATGACCCGAAAACAGGTTACCATTATCTGCAGGTTGAAGCAATCCTCGGTAATCCCTCCAAAGTGGAACCTTTCCTGAACAAACTTTATGAAGAAAAAGTTCTGGAAAGAAAACTTGCCGATAAAGTTATGTTCTGTCCAAAATGCGGTTCAGCAGGTCTCTCTTTCAGGTACTGCTGCCCTTTCTGCAAGTCATTTGATATCCAAAAGAGCTCCCTGATTGAACACGTCAAATGTGGCTACATGGACTTGGAGGAGAATTTCCGCAAAGGCGGCATTCTTGTCTGCCCCAAATGCCACGAGCAACTCAACAAAACTGACGTTGACTACCGAAAAGCAGGAATCTGGTGCGCGTGCCGAGAGTGCAAGAAAAGTTTCGATGTGCCTGTGCCTGAACATTACTGCACGAGCTGCCATGCCATTTCTAATTTTGAACAAGCCGTCATAAAAGATATCTACTCGTACACTTTGGGCAAGCATGTTAAGGACAAAATGTCATCCAACCTATTTCTGATTGCGCCCATTCAGAAGTTCTTTTTAGCGCAGGGATTCAAAGTTGACAGTCCCGCTTTCTTGCTGGGGAAATCTGGTGCCAAGCACTCCTTTGATATAGCTGCTTACAAAGCAGGATACCCTCAACGTCCCATAGTGGTTGATTTAGCGTTGGCAACGGAAACTGCCGTGTCGGAGCAACCCGTCATTGCCCTTTTTGCAAAGATATTTGATGTTTCAACAGCGAAGGCATTTTTAGTTGCAGTTCCGAAACTCAACGAGAACGCCAAGAAAATGGCGGAATTGTACAACATACGAGCGATTGAAGCAAGAAACCAAACAGAAGCAATTGCCCTCTTAAAAGACAAGCTCGAAAAATAGTCGTTTAACCCGTTGAGAAAATCGCTGCATTTCCTCTTTCCGTAACTACTTTAGCTATAAACGTGCCCTGTGGTAAAGATACATCAGCACGGATTAATTCTGTTGATTCGCCTGAATTCAAAAACAAGTCTGCGCTAAATCGTTGATGAAGAGTCGAGTTAGTCACCCAAAGAGATACTATGTGAACACTTTCAGGGCTTGAATTCTTCAATTCAAAATCTGATCCGATAATTAGTGCCCTCACGCCAAAGAAATCTATAGAAACGGTGGTCTGGCTAGTATCTGTATTGCTATAAAGCTGAAGAATTATTGTGCCGTTTGTCGCGACGTAGTTTGCCCAATTACTTGTTATGTTCAGCGAATAGTTCCATGGCGCTCCTACCGCTGCTGGGTGGTTCCCGTTGGTATCGTTGAAATTCAAGTTGCTGAATGTTGAAGACGCCCAATTGTAGGCTTTCACTAACCATGTGTTATTTGTGTCGGAAACGTTATAGTTAAGCAAGATTTCAAAGCCACGGATATACGCTGTTGGGTAATCTTGTTGATCGCAGGCATAGCTGTTTGTTATATCAAGACTGAAACTATTGGATGCCACTGCTTTGAATTCTGCCCAATCAAGATTCAGGTTAAATGATGAACCTGAGTTTCCTGTTATTCTGATTTTCCATGCTCCTGAAGAAGAATTTAGGAAAAATGTTGGGTTAAGCGTGATAGATTGGGATTTTGTTTCTCCAGTATTTGGTGTTGAACTTGAAGTGTATGTGAGGTAGCCGTCGCCGCTTGAGGGGTACTGGCTAACGTTGTAGTTGTACAGCTGCAGTGTTGTGCTGATGTTGGCTGCGGTGAATGAGCTGTCCAAGGTCCATAGAAGGCTCAGCCCGCTTTGAATGCTCCCGGCGCCGGTAACTTCAACTTGAACAATATACTGGTTTGCCAGCATAATATTTGCAGCTCTAGTTTGATTTGTAAGTGCCAGAGAGCTGTTGTCTATAATCAAAGAAGCGTTAGAAGAGCCCGCTGTCGTTACATCAAGGTAGTAGTCTATCTCCAGATAATCAGTTTGGCTCGTAACATTATATGCAGACCAAGCATACGTTCCATTTAAAGTTGATTCCGTGCTGGATAAGCTAGCAGAATTCGCGACGTCAGTAGCTATTGTTGATCTAACAGCACCGTTAGCTTGACGTATCAAAATATCAACCGAAAGATTACCCGTAGCTGGGTTTGATGTTTGTGCAGGCTTCAACGCTACGACGGATACTGCCCAACTAATACTCTGCGATAGAGTCCATGACATCGTTTGAACTCCGGTGGAAACAGAGTTTTTCTCACTTCCATGTCCTCTGCCAACATACGTTGAACCGTAATAATTCGCAGAGGTTGTTTGGTCCCAACGTTGTGTTTGACCGCTTCCATCTGATGTCACCGTCGTATTTGGTCCCAAAGCAACGTTACCGAGAAGTAGACTGTTAGACGTGTTTACTGTTATGTTTTGCGAGGGAGATGAACTGGAATTCACAGTTCCAGTGTTGCCGTCAATTGGTGAACCTTGAGAAACACCCGAGTAAGTAACCGTCGCAACGGTTGCTATTGCGGATCCTGACGACAGATTTACGGTCACTTGATAGCTTCCAGTGGGAGGGTTAATCAGATACCAAAGTTCACTGTCAACCCAAAGCGTCGGGGAGGACACGCCGCCAAATGCTGCTGAAGGCATAGCGTTGTTTGGAGGGCAAGCTCTCATTCTAGCCCACCGAAATGCATCACTGCCAGCAGCTGTGTTAGATTGTCCGATATATATACGGTAATTAGCAATTGATATGGACGAGTCAGATCCTGTCAAAGTGTATGTTCCATCGCTGGCTGATTCGCTTCCTGTGGCAGACCATGTGATATTCCAAATACCTGTGTTGATTACAGTTATAGATCTGGAATTTACACTGGTGTCCGCACTGCTGGTCTGACGAGAGAGGCTAAGAGTATCTGTCTGGCCGTTTGAATCAATGGAGTAACCGTTGTATAGCTCAATCCCATTATTGTTACTTGTAGTTGTTGCTACGCCCAATACCGGGTCTGTTGTCGCGCCCGCCGAGGTCAGATATGTCTCTGCGACCTGTGGGAAAGTCTGCAAAGTCGAGACTACAAATGCCCAGTCACTGGAACTGGAGGTGGTCATGGTTATGCCGTTATTTACGCTGACAGATCCGCCTGAATTTTTCACAGTTGTCCATTTTGTGCTGTTCAATGATGTTCCTTTGAAGCTGTCATAAAACGTGAAGACATTAGCGCCGTTGTCATAAGCCCCGTAGGTTCCTGATAAATTAGGTGCTGTTCCCCAATAAGTGTTGTCAAAATCAGTAGTTGCCGATAGGAACGCCATATATATTGTGAGTGTGCCTCCGCTTGGCGCAATCGAACTTGTTAGCTTTATCCATGCGGTTGCCGAGGAGGCAGAATTACTTAAGGAAGGGGTGCAGCTTTCAATCCATGCATAAAGGGGTGTAGTTAAGCTTGCATCTAAATAGAAACGGACATTGCCCAAGTTAGCCGTTTCGTAAACAGAGTAGCTGGAAGGATTCCAAGTAATCTTAACCTGAAAAGGATTAGGCGTGCCAGACGCTTGGTTATTAGTCAAAGTGATTGGAACATAAAACGGAGGAGGCGTAATTGTACCCAGTGCTACCGTTGGCATAACGTTGCTAGGCGGATATGCTCTTGCCCGAGCGAAGTTGTAGTATATGTTTAAGGCATAACCGCCACTCGAAGAACTCAATTGACCAAGATAAAGATTGGTTGCCGAAGATAATGGGTTACTTGAAACAGTACCAGAATAGCCTCCTGTCGAAACGTAAAGCTGTGGAGCGATGTATGCACTCCACGATGATGCGCTTGAACCCGCGTATGTTACAGTGGCATACAGCCAGTTCGAAGTTGCCGTCCCCTGTGTGTTCGCGGCGGTAAATGTGCCGCCAGTCAGGTAGTCTTGTTCGAAGTAATGATTGCCGCCTCCTATATCTGCACTAATTGCATTATTTACACTCGATGCGGCTACATTATTTACAATTCCAACAGCGCCTGTATCTGTCCCAGGAGTAACAGAGCCCGGTGAAGAAAAACTTGATTCTGCAATCAGACCCGTGTTGCTCATTTCGTCATTGAATGAGAAGACTGAATGTCCCCCGTAACCCGTTGCTCTTATGGCGTTAATCGTCGTACCTCCAGGACCAGAAACACCGTTTGCCTGTGCCAGCGTATAGCCGCTGTTCACGGAAAAGCTCGAAGTTGCAGTATTACCATTGAAATAT
>JBGOXQ010000131.1:0-5821 GCA_041479225.1 Bathyarchaeia archaeon | reverse complement strand
CCGATCCATCGCTGACGGCTACCTGCTAACGTACAATGCCTACGATAACATGCTCTACTGCTTCGGCAAAGGCCCCAGCGCTACATCAGTTCAAGCACCCCTCGCCGGCGTAGCAAAAGGCAATGCTGTAACCATAACGGGCACTGTAACCGACCAATCCACAGGGCAAACTGGCAGTCCTGCCATAGCTGATTCAGACATGGGTCCATGGATGGAATACCTCAAAGAGCAGCAACCAATCCCAACAGGCGTAACTATACACGGTGTTCCAGTGATCGTAACTGCTACAGCACCGGACGGCACAACCGCAACAATCGGCACAGTTCAAAGTGACATGAGCGGGCACTACGGCGCTTCATGGACTCCAACAGCTGAAGGCTTATACAAGATCACAGCAACGTTCGTTGGCTCAAACTCTTATGGCAGTTCCTACGATGAAACCTTCGTAACTGTTGGTTCAGCACCATCCGCACAACCATCCGCTACACCAACTCCAACTCAAACACCAACAGCAACACAGACAACATCGCCATCGGTAACGCCATCGATAGCACCTTCTAGCGGAACCGGACCAGGAATCGGCACAGAATACTACATCGCCATCGCGGCAGTCATCATCATCGTTGCCATAGTCGCAGTTGCAGTCATCCTCAGAAGACGAAAATAAACACCTAAAACAACAACCCTTTTTCCTTTTTTTCTTTAGTGCATCGGCAAAAAACGGGGCTGAGAGAGCTCTGGTGGGGTTAAGCTCAAGCGGTAACAGCTAGAGTTTCCAAGAGATCTCATTCTCTCTCCTATTCTCGTCCACCAGAGCCCCAGCAAACCTTGCGGCGACAGCTGAAATAATTCATTTTTTTGTTTATTTAATTGGAATTTGTTTCTTCGGTTTCGACTGAGACACTCTAATTTCACAAGTTTTCTCAAAAAATAACAGCGTTATATTAAGCTATTTATTCATGAATGATACCATGCTGAATCATGTTTTCTGCTTTTCTCCAAGATCTTCGTAGTTTTGAGTACTGGTGCTAAAGATTTATAAGCTAAAATCCGAATGATTAAATGACGCAAAATAAAAGGAGAAAAGAAAATGACTTTTCAAAAAAATAAAGTGTTAACTACAATTGCTTTGATTTTGATGTTAACTATGACTACAGCAATGGCATTCATGCCAGCCGCAAACGCCGCTAATGGCCAATGCCAAACATACGCTTTCATTAATGTCAATCCAAACCCTGTTGGCGTTAACCAACATGTAGACGTAAACTTTTGGCTATCCATAGTTTCACCAACCGCAGCGCAGTCTCAAGGTGACAGATTTTCTGGTTTCAAAGTGACAATTCTCAAACCTGATGGAACCACTGAAACAAAAGGTCCGTTCCGCTCAGAGGACCTCTCAGCTTCATACTTCAGCTACTCACCCACAATGGCCGGCAACTACACTTTCACTTTTAACTATCCTGGAGAAACCTTTACCTCAGTAGCCACCGATTACCTGCCAAGCCAAGCTTCCTACGTGCTTAATGTGCAGCCAGAAGCAGTACCAAATCCAGTTGTTGACCCATATTCCCCATTGCCAACTAATTATTGGACTCGCCCAATAAACGGAGTCAACTATGGCTGGTCTAACCTAGGGGGAAATTGGCTCATGGCTGCATGGGATTCAATCGGACGTGCCTTTGACAACGGATGTGCCTATGACCCATTCACCAGCGCGCCCAACAGTGCTCACATCTTGTGGACTAAACAAATGACTTTCGGCGGTCTCGTCGGCGGAGGATATGGAAGTTCCGCGTACTTTTCTGGTTTATCTTATGAGGAGTACTTCAAGCCTCCAGTAATCATCAGCGGACGACTCTACTACAATACCATCTTAGCTGGAGATGGGCACTCAGTAGTCAACTTCACCAGCATCACAGCAGTGGACCTCTACACAGGACAAACATTATTCACAATTCCAAACGCAACATTATCTTTCGGCCAAATCTACAACTATGCAGCACCAAACGAAGCTGGCGCACGCGCCTTCTTATGGGAAGCCATCGGCACAAATTGGAGAATGTTTGACGCATGGACAGGCACTTACCTACTCACAATGACGAACGTTCCCTCTGGCACAATCACACTGGGAGCTGACGGAAGCATCATAATATACAGAGTAGCCTTAAACTCAACTACACAGACGTACCAACTAACAAAGTGGAATAATACCATGGCAATTGCACACCCATTCATAAGCGCTACTAATGACGAGTGGACATGGAGCTTATACAACAACTATGGACAAGTAATTAATTCAATTGGCAACTCTAGCATTCGCGGAAACGACGGAGTGACAAGAAACCTGGTGACAAACGGAATAGAATACCAAGTAAACCTAACCAACGTGCCAATCGGGGGAGCTATTAGAGGAACGTGGATTACAGGAGCACTTAGTGACAACAACAAAATATGGGTTGGAAACGGGACAACTGGACTATTGGGTTTCACAGGCTCAGGCACAATCCCAGTCGTAATCACTTACGTTACGAACCCTGGAATAAGCTTCTGGAGCAGCTATGACAATAAAGGAACCTTGCTATCAGGACCGGTAAAGCTAGACCTGAACGGAGTAATTCCACCTAACAGCACAGCATACGCTTCCGCAAACATTGGCGTTGGAGGAATCCTCACCTTATTCGTTAAAGAGACAATGCAATTCTACGCCTTCAATCTTAACACTGGAGAAAGAATCTGGGGTCCAACGCAGGCATATACGAATCCTTGGGGAATGTACGATTTCCAGGGAGGCGGCAAATACATAGTTAATGGAATACTCTATAATGCTGGCTACGATGGCATAATTCACGCATTCACCGCGGCTACAGGAGACGAACTGTGGGAATTCTCTACTGGAAATGCCGGTACGCTTCTTCCCTACGGAACTTGGCCACTTTATAACGGTCTAACTGTTGCTGACGGAAAGCTCTTCGCAACTACGGGTGACCATGGCAACGGAGTAAGCACGCTGTACACTGGCGAAGGACTCTACGCAGTAAATGCAGTCACTGGAACTGAAGTCTGGAACATGTCTGGCTGGTTCGAACAACCTGCCATAGCAGACGGCCTTCTGATTTCCCACAACAACTACGACAACGTGCTTTACGCATTCGGCAAAGGACCCTCAGCAACCACAGTAGAATCTCCATTGACCGGTATAGTTGCAGGCTCCAGTTGCGTGATACAAGGCACCATCACTGATCAATCTATAGGCGCAAAAGGAACTCCAGCAATATCTGACGCAGACCAAACTGAATGGATGGCATACCTCTATGAACAGAAACTAATGCCTACTAACGCCAAAGGTGTTCCAGTGAAGCTGACTGCTATTGATCCTAATGGCAACTTCCAAACACTTGGAACTGTAACCAGCGATGCAGACGGCAATTTTGCATACATATATAATCCACAATTGCCCGGCATGTACACTGTAACCGCCACTTTCGAAGGCTCCAATTCATACTACGGATCACACGCTACAACTCACATTGTAGTCGTGTCAGCAGCAGGAGTTACACCCGCACCAACAAATAACCCGACGCCAACAACATCAACTTCGCCAACAACAGTTCCGTCAACTTCGCCTTCAGTATTGCCAACTCCGAATTCAGGAACGGGCATAGGCACTGAAGTTTACATAGCCATCGCGGCAGTCATCATCATCGTTGCCATAGTCGCAGTTGCAGTTCTTCTCAGAAGACGAAAATAAACACCTAAAACAACAACCCTTTTTTCCTTTTTTTCTTTAGATGCATCGGCAAAAAATGGGGCTGAGAGAGCTCTGGCGGTTAAACTCAAAGCGTGGTAGAAGCTAGAGTTTTCAAGACATTTTCTCTCTCCTATTTCGTCCGCCAGAACCCCAGCAAACCGATAACTTCCAAAAGCACCTGCAACACCAAACTCTGGTTTAGTTTTTTCATAATTTATCCACACAGAGGGAACAGATATTTCCGAGGAACCCTTGGATCTAGTTAGACCTGAGTAAACCACACTAACTCTATCTGAGCACCAACAACAAATCGTTCGACTGGAACTGATGAATCGCTAGACGAAGCAAGAAGGCAGTCTTCACCGCAAAGTATATTTCTCATAGCCAAATTGCTTTACCAGCTTTAACTCTCAAGCAGATGAGATGAATTCATGGCTGTAAAAGCTGTCATATTCGACTTGGACGGAACAATCGCCACCTTCAACCTTGACTTCAAGACCCTTCGCGCCGAAGTCAGAGAGTACCTGATGAAAAAAGGTGTCCCCGCATCCTTACTAACCGTAAACGAAAACATTTTCGAAATGCTCAAGAAAACCGAGATTTTCATTAAAAATCATGGAAAACCCGCCAACCGCATGGAAAAAATCCGCCGAGAAGCTCTGGCAATCGCTGAAAAACACGAGTTGGTAGCAGCCCTGCACACGAGTTTGCTTCCAGGAGTAGTTGACACCCTGCAAGCGCTAAGGCGAAAAGGCTTGAAAATGGGATTGTGCACAATCAACGGTGAAAAATCCATGGACTACATCCTGAAGCGCTTCAACATCGCAAAATACTTTGACGCCACAATCCCACGGGAAAAAGTGAACTACGTGAAGCCTCATCCTGAGCACCTAGAAGTAGTGTTGAAAGCGTTACACTTAATGGCGGAGGAAACGGTTGTTGTCGGCGACAGCGTCGTAGACATAAAAGCCGCAAAAGAGCTGAACGCAATAGCCGTGGGATTGCCAACAGGAGTCTCCACTACCGAACAGCTAATTCACAGCGGTCCACACTTCATTATAACTTCGATAACCGACTTACCTTTGCTGATAGAGGGCATAAGCAAAGCGGAAGAAAAAACCTAATACGCGTTTCAGTTGCTATTTTAGCTTTTTCACTTCTAAAGCGACAATGTGATGGCAGTTTATACATCTAGTCAGATTCAGCTCTAATCCGTTAAGTATATCGAAGCGTCTCTGCGTGTACCGCCTGTGCTTTCCATGGTCGCATGAGCTTTGACTGACAAGCAGATTGTCTTCTTCCATTCTCCTTTCCTCAGGACACACTTCCGACGCATGCACAAATAAGACTTATGGAAGAATCTTCTATTTGCAAAAAAATAATTTCTTTTCCCAGTTAATGGACGCGGCGTGCATCCAAGCAAAATTTAAGGGGAGAAAAGGGGCAGGAAGAGGAATTCTAAGGATGCACGCCACACGTTTAGTAATTTATGCACTTTCGAGATAGAATGCTGTAGCTAACCTTATCTTAATGCTTTTGGATGCTTTTGGCTTGGGTCCGTTCAGTTTCTGTGAAGGCTTACTTGTGATGAATACTGATTCGCCATTTTCCAAATGTTCCTTTATTGTCAGGAAATCCACTTGCTTTACATCGTGGACTTCAACTTCTTGACCTGTGTCGTTGCGGAGGAACAGAACTTGGAACTTCGACTTTGCCTTCTTGGTCTCCAGAATTTGTCTTAACATGGCTTTTTCACTTCAGTTTAGGCTTTAAAACTCTCTTTTACTTCTATTGTTATTATACTCTCTGTGAAAACTCTTAAATCTATGTGACTGTCATAGCACAACAACAGCACGCAAACAACATGCCGCTACTGCCCCAGAATGAACCTAAGAATTTCTGGTTTCTTCTTCAGCGAATTTATAATTAAGTCTGGGTTTGCTTGGCTGAGCTCTGCGCTAGAATAAGCGCCCGTGAGGACGGCGATGCACAGCATTTTTCCAGCCTTAGCTGCTTTGACGCCGAATATGGAGTCTTCCACAACCACGCATTTATCTGGAGGCGTTCCAAGTT
>JBGOXQ010000130.1:0-5825 GCA_041479225.1 Bathyarchaeia archaeon | reverse complement strand
TTGACGCCGATGCTTGCGAGGGTGGCCATGAGTTTATCTGGCTTATCATTGACAAAAGGTATGACGGGGTCGATGCGCACCGAAACTGGAATGCCTTTGCTGATTAGGTCTTCTGCTGCTTTGAGGCGGCTGCTGGGTGAAGGCGCAAGTGGCTCCAAGAGCTTGGCGATGTGTTCGTCGTCTGTGGTTATGGTCAACGCTACAGTTGAAGGCACCCTGCTTAGCAGATCGTCGTCTCGAATTACAATGTTGGATTTTGTGATAATTTGGATTCTGCAGTTGCTTCCCGCCAAAACTTCCAGGCACTTTCGCGTCCACCCAGAGTTTGCTTCCATGCGCGGGTATGGGTCAGAACTGTTGCTTATGGACACGGTTTCGCCCTTCAGCTTCGCAGCTTCCCGTTTCAGCTGTGGCAGCAGGTCTTTTTTGGGTCGGCACTGCGCGAAGTTGGGGATGTAGCTTGAAGCGTAGCAGTAGACGCATTGGTGGTCGCATCCGCTGTACGGGTTGAGCGTCAGTTTAGGCGGGCACGTGCACATGCTGTTTTGCCACGGGTCAAAGCTAGAAATCAACGGCAACTGCAATTCACTACGCATAGCTAGGCTTTGGAAAGACAAAAACCATTCGCTATTTTCGCAAATTTTAGAGAAAACCAACTGACCCACCGTTCACTCAACGCTTGAATCTATAAATAAGGGGGGCTATCTCGCAGAGAGCAATAGGTGCTTCACCAGAAGCAGGGAATGTAATCTCTAACCCTGAATGGCACCCCAATAGATTCCGCAATCGCCTTAACTTTTGGGACGTCAACTTCGGGCATCCTGACAGCTGAAACCTCCACATCAAACCCAGCATCCTTTGCTTTCTTCACAAACTCTAAAACCTCTTCGAATGCGCCGCAGAAGGTGGGTCTGCAGTTCTCGTTGTAGGTTTCTGTGTTGTGCCCGTTCATGCTGACGCTGATTTTGCTTATGCCTGCAGCCTTCAATTCTTCAGCGACTTCTCTGCCCTTGTTAATTGCGAAGCCGTGCCCGTTAGTGTCCAGCCTAATTAGAATTTTGGGGTAATGTGCCTTTATCCAGCGTGCAATTTCCAGCAGAAGATCCAGCCGTTCGGTGGGTTCTCCGAAACCGCAGAAAACCACCTCTCTCCAGCTTCTTGAAGCCAACGTCTCCTGCAACTCCGCCATCACCGTTGCTGCGGAAGGTTCTTCTTGCAGTTTCAGGTTGAAGCCGCCTACGCCTTGTTTGAAGTTTCGGAAGCAGAACCAACAGTTGTTTGAGCATTTGTTGGTAATGTTTAGGTAAAGGTTGTTGTCCAGCCAGTAAACCGTTTTAGGCGCATTAAAAGGCACCATCCGCTTTCACCCAGAGTCCACGCACTAAATCACCAGTTACATGAATAGAACAGGTGTTAAAAACCATTTTTCTATATAGACTATAGTCTCTATGGTGACAAAAGCTTTAAGCACACCCCACCCTCTAAATGAACGAGACGCGGAAAGTAATGAATAAAACACCCCTGTTCGAGCACGAAATTTCCACCTACAAAAAGCGCCCGACAGAATGGATTGAGAGCAAACCAACAAGATAAAACCGAACCAGCCCTCAAGAAAAGTTCTGGCAAAACAGAGTTATCTCCCACAAAATTCATTTTCAGCAACCAAGGCAAACGCTAAAAGGATACCCCGCGATGTTGCAGGCTGTTTCTTTTCCTGAATCTTTTCCCCTTTCTCCCAACGTTCACACCATTATCGTCGCGTAGCGTATTTAGTACTTGCCATCATGTGGATGATTCAGGTTTTTTATTTTCGCATCTATTTCTGCTGGCAATGAGAATTGCCGCTGTTGCCGCAACTAAGAAGAGCACAGCTGTCCATAGGGGAAACTCTGGAACCTGAGCATCAGCTAAAGTGACTGCGATATCTCCGAGCAGGGGCTTGTCGTACTGGGAAACGATGTCAAACGTCACAATCTGCGTGTTGCCGTCTCTTGCGCTGGTGTAATTAATTGGTGTCCATGCGTCGTCAGAGCCTGTGCGGAAGACATTGACGCCTGAATGGTTCACTTCTATTCGGATGTTAAAGTGTGCCGTGGACTTGGGGGTTTGAGGCGAAAGGTAAGGGCTAATGTTCAAGTCGTAAAGAAAAGTGTAAGACCTATTGATGACTTCCACGGGATGCTCGTAGTGAATCTTCAACACAAAATCAGCCGAAGCGGGAGCAACTGTGCAGTAAATCATTTCCCAGTCACCAATAGCCGTGTGATGCCGCGCTGTCGGGTCCGCTTCGCTGTAGTTGCTCCAGCTTAATTCCGCGTCGTCCAATATCACATGGATGTTCGTTGTGTTCGGCGGAGTAGGATACCACATGGGCAACTGTGTAACTGCTCCGTTTTCAGATGTCAAATGCATGGGGTATGTCCCGTCTATGAGCGCCCAAATCGTCCCGTTCACAGGTGTAATGGTGTAGTTGAGGTACTCTTCAGGCATGGCAAGAAACGACATGTCCGCCTGTGGTTGCGGTTGATTCTGCGCTCTCGCTTGGTTAGCATTTGCCGATGATGCCAAGAGTACCGCAAGGAAAGCTATTGCCAGTGCTTGTTTCTTGTTCATTTCACCGCACGAGCCTGAGTAGACGTTGCACCATGACATTCTAAAGCTATTATGTCTTAATAGCTCTGCTTGCAGAACCATGCCGTTCCGCCGAGAGAACAACCAGACCAGTTTTAATGCGCAGAAAGCGGCAAACAAAGTTTAAATCTGCTAGCCATCCAAGTATAAACAACGAGTCCCAGTCCTTTTTGTCAGGAGGGTGCATGTTTTATGAGCGAACCCAACTCTAAACCCAGAAGCATAGAAGTTACCACTTTAGGCGGGGGTTGCTTTTGGTGCACCGAAGCCGTCTTTCAGATGATTCGCGGCGTAGAAAAAGTTGACCCAGGCTACGCAGGCGGCGCAATGCCGAACCCTTCATACGAGGAAGTGTCAACAGGCACCACTGGACACGCAGAAGTAACCCAAATAACATTCAACCCCAACATAATCAGTTTCCGGGAGATTCTGGAGATTTTCTTCGGCACCCACGACCCCACCCAGCTGAACAGGCAAGGCAACGATTATGGAACACAATATCGCTCAGTCATATTTTATCACAGTGAACAGCAGAAAACCACAGCTGAACAACTCATGAAAGAGCTGGAAAACGACGGAGTCTACGGCAAACCCATAGTCACCAAGCTGGAGCCATTCACGGCTTTCTACCCCGCGGAAGAATACCACAAAGACTATTTCAAGAAGCATCCTAAACAACCGTACTGCCAAGTCGTAATCGCACCGAAAATAGCCAAACTCCAAAAAACCTACCTATCCAAACTCAAGTTGCCCTAGCCCGCAGTCAAAACTCGCAGGCGTTGCGCCATAAACAAGAAACAAGCTGAAAAGGCTAATCCTGCTTCACTGGATAACCTAAACTCGTCCAAGCGGTCATGCCACCCAGCACATTGTAGACTTCAACGAAACCCTTCTGCTTCAAGATGCTTGCGGCAGTGCTAGCTCGGTTCCCCACCGAACAGGTAACAGCAATGCGCCTATCCCTTTCCATATCCTCGGCTTTTTTCCGCAGGTAACCGAAGAACACGCGTTCCGCACCTTTTATGGTACCTTCCTGCTTCCACTCGCTGGGTTCACGCACATCCAAAACCACAAACCGGCTCAGCCGTTCCTTTAATTCAGAAGCTGACAAAGTGCCCAAGTGGCTTATTGGTTTGCCCTGTTCCTGCCATTCACCCATGCCTGGGCAGAGGAAACCGTAGATGTTGTCGAAGCCTAAACGCCAGAAATGCGCCGAAACCCGTGCAATGTCGCTTGCGCGTTCCAGCACAAACAACACGCGCTTATCGTAATCCAAAACCCAGCCTGGATAAACTGCGGTTCCGCCCAGCCACAGGCTCAACGACCCAGGAATGTGCGAGCCTGCAAAGGCGTAAGGCAACCTCGTGTCCACAATTATTGTGTCGGCTTCATGAGTTTCCGCTTCAAACTCCGCTACGCTCAAAGGCTTGGGCGCTGGAAGTCTGCGAAGAGATGGCGCACCATTCTGATTGTACCCTTCCATCTTCTTGAAGTAAGGTGGCAACAGAAACTCTTGAGCCAAAGCTCGCTTAATGAATTCGTTTTTTCCAAGGTTTAGGAATGGATTGGTTTTTCTTTCATACCCGATTGTGCTGAAAGCTCGTGTGCCGATGTCGTTGCCGCAGACGCTGCCAGCTCCATGCGCAGGATACACCAGAACGTGATTGCCTAATGGCAGCAACTTCTCACTAATGCTGAGGTACAGTTTTTCTGCTTGTTTCGGCTGCGCTGCTTCGCCGTAGAGGTCTATTCGCCCCACGGAACCTACAAAGAGCGTGTCGCCCGTGAAAACCAACAACGCGTCGCTGGTTTTTTCGGGGTCACTCAAAGCGTAGCATAGGGATTCATCGGTGTGTCCGGGAGTGTGCAGCGCTTTGATTTTTAGTTTTCCGACGTTGAGGGTTTCGCCGTCTTTGAGGTTGTGGTCTCCGTATTTGAAGGGCAGTTCTTTGCTGTGGCAGATTTCCGCATTAGTTAAGCCTTTTAGCTCCAGAGAGCCAACTATGTAGTCTTCGTTCCGATGAGTCTCAAGGATGTAGCGTATTTTTGTGCATTCTTTTTGAGCTATGCGCATGTAGACTTGGCAGTCTCGTCTTGGGTCAATGACGGCTGCTTCGCCGCTGTCCGAGAGTAAGTAGCTGTTGTGCGCTAAGCCTTCAGATTTGACAGTGTACAATTTCACAAATTTGACCTCACAGAAAAACGGTTCAATAGAAAGAAGAGTTACGCTAGAAGAAATGGTTTACGGAAACACGTTATTCTTTCCAGTCAAGCAAGCGTTTTTCGCCTTCCAGTTTCCTGATGTCCGTGAGGTCCTGCATAACTTCCACTGCGCCAAGGTATTTTCCGTTTGTGTCGCGCACGGCGAAGAACCTGATGTGAACAAAACGGTTGTTCAACGTGATCCAGAATTCTGCCGTGTTCTTTTTGCCTGTTTTGAAGGATTCTACGATTTTGGCGACCATGTGGAGGCTTTTTTCTGGGTGGCAATTCTGGACTTTTCTGCCGATGACGGCTTTGGTGCGTATGAACATTCGCGTTTCGGGCTTGTTAAAGTATTGCACGGTGTCGTCTGCATCGACAAAGGTTATGTCCACTGGCAACGTGTTCAATAAAGCGTCAAGTTGTTCTTTGGTGAAGTTGCCCGTTTCTAACTGCAATATGCCTTCTGCCGCCGGTTTGGTTGCTTGGGTTTCTGGTTTCTCTACTTTGGCAATAAGTGCTGGTGGTGTGAAGCAGCAGTAGCCGATTTCGTCAAATTCCTTGCGGGCTTCCACCCATTCTTCTTTGGTGACTACGTTGATTGCTGTTGGGTAGAGGACGTTATTCTCCTTGTAGAAGTGGCTCTGCAGCAAATTGCCCAGCAAGCGTGAGGTTTCGCTGAGTTGCAGTTTGTAGTTTTCGAAGCCCTTTTTCTCCAAATCCGCAATGAGCGCTTGCAGCTTTTTCTTTTGTTCTTTTATGTCGGTGTGCTCCATCCACATGACTGCTGGGGGTTCGGTGACGCCGTGTTTTTCGATGATGGGGAACAGGACGTTTTCTTCGCGGAGAAAATGCTTCTCTGAGTCGGCGAAGTCTTCTGCGATGTGTTCCACTTGGTGGATTTCTTCAGTTACATAGCGCATGTCGGTTACTCGCTGGATTTTTCTGTTGAGCGCGTTGAGGTCTTCGGCGAGTTTAAGCATGACTTTGTG
>JBGOXQ010000129.1:0-5969 GCA_041479225.1 Bathyarchaeia archaeon | reverse complement strand
CCATTTCCAATATCTGTTTTGCAGCTTCCAAGAGACAGGGATCGTCGTCAACATGAAGAATTTTAATCTTTGATACGGTTTTTTCGTTTAGCAAAACTTCCTCATAGAATATACTAGTGACATTACTCCCCATTTTTCGTGCCCACATAGAAAGGATTCTGTTTTATTATTAATCAATTATGAATTTGAAGTATGCATTTTTGTCAACCCTTAGCCTATAGCGTTGCTTTTTTAATTAAGCAGATAAACTGGACAGGAATACCTTTTTCGAGTTTCCCTCGGTAAAGATGCTTCACTTTTTCTAATGCAAACATTTTCTGCTATTTGCCTTTGCTGTAAAGTCTTCTTACTATAAGGACTACAAAGGCTACAGCTACTAAAGCCACTGCGACTGCGATTATTGTTCCTGCTGCCAAGCCAGGTTTTTCAGGCTGATTTTCCGTATTAGGTTGCACAATCAGGTTCTGAGGAGTCCGCGAAGGCGCGGACGTCGAAATTGGTGCTGTTGGGTTGGGCGTATATGCTGAAGCGAATGATGGGTTTGGATTGTAGTCTAAAGCTGGCGCGTGTGGATTAGGCATTACCAAAAACGGAATGAACATGTAGTTAGCCGAGATTGTGTCTGTGATTGATGATACAGCGGTTGTTCCCCACCAATTGCCTGTTGCTTCAACGGTGCATGCGCCGATTAAATTGTTGTTCGCGTTGTCTAGAATATTGTTATCTGTGATTACGGTAGGCACGACGTAGTCATCTGAGTTGCCATCAGCTTGCCAATTGCAGGTTACGCTTATTCCATGAGCGTTTTGAGAAATTGTGTTGTCCCGAATTATGGGAAAGTTGTTGCCCACATAATCTTGTATCGAGAGGTCAATCTTGATTGCGTAGGAGTTGTTGGTTATTACATTTTTTTCAATGGTAGGATACGACGACGCCGCATAGACGAGGTTGCCTGTTGCGATGCCGATGTTCCAACCTGATATGAGGTTGTTGAGAATCGTGGCGTGATTGTTGCCGCTGATTGATATTCCGCTCCCGTTGCCTGTTGTGCCGACTATGTTGTTGTAAGAAATAATTGGTGAACCGCCGCTGATGTGAGGGTCATTTCCGATAACTGCGATTGAGCCGCGTTTGAAGGCATCATTGATGATTTTGGGTGAGGCATCTTGGATCTCTATTTTGCTTGAGGTGAAAACTGCGTTTTCGATTATGGAACCAGTTGCCAACTGTTCGTTCCAGCTGGCGCTTGAACTTGTGAATAAGAATTTGCCTCCGTTGAAGTGAATGGGGTCGGAGCTGCTGCCTCTTGCGTTCAATATGCCTTTTACTTGGACTACGTGGCTGTCAAGGTTGACAGTTGTGCCAGGCTCGATTGTTAAGGTGACTCCTGCGTCTAAAAACATGGGTCCCGTGAGCGTGTAGGGGCTGTTTGCCTTCGTCCACACAGTGTCGGAGTTGATGGCACCTGTGACGGTTGTGGAAGCTTTCACCGTGCCTAATTGTGCTGTGCCTACAAAAACAGAGAATAATAATACACTCAGGATAATTATGGGCAACGCTGCTTTCGTTTCCATGTCCCTTACCGCGCCATACTAAAGGTGAATGGCGGTTATAGCTCTCCCTAGAGAACAGAATGGTTCTCGCACGAGAACACCCGCCCTAAACACGAAAACCACAGTGCTGCGCTCAAGTTATAAGGCAGGCTAGCGATATCTGGAACGGAAGTGAAAGCTATGAGAGCCGTGGTCACGAAGGGACATCGAAGGCTGGGCAAAACGATAAGAAATCTGGAAAACAGCGTAGAACTCAGCCCCAAAGAAAGCCAAGCCAAAGAATCAGAAAGAAAGTACCGAGAAAAAGCGCAGGCAAATTTCGGCTGTTCGGAGGATTCGCCTGTCCAAAGTTTGCGCGGCGTCAATGCGCGCAGGAAAGACTCAGCAGAACCAAGTTTTCAGAGGCGTTCAGGGCATTCTTAGGTTGCGGGCAGCATCATAAAGAACTTGTTCGTCGGTTCTAGCCGATGACGACGTTTTTTACAATGCATTCCAACAAGTGACTTCAGATAGTTTTAAAGCAAACACTCTCCAAATTAAGAGAGAGGTCCCATTCTTGTCGAACGAAGAAATAATCCTTAAGCAAGAAGCAGGCGTAAAAGCATACGATTCAGAATCTCCCCCTACAGTTGGCTTGAAAGCAGGCGCTTTCGCCGACGTCGGCACATTAATCCTCACTAACCAGAGGCTAGTTTACGTCAATAAAGGGGGAGCCTCCAGAACAACAGCCTACATGTTAGGCGGGTCACTTGCAGCCCGAGCAATCGAAAAAGATGCTTCCCGAGCCGAAATAGACGACCTCATGAAGTACGAAGGAAGCTACTTCATTCCTCTCCAAGAAATCACCAAAGTTGAAACGGCACGGAAAATGGGCGGTGGATACCTCCGCGTAGAAAACTGTAAAGCTGGGCTGAAGCCTGCGTACTCATTCATCTTCGGCAGCGGATGGTCCACGAACGAAGACTGGGTGAACGCCATTAACTCGGCGATTGCGAATCCTCGTTCATTTTCCCCGTCTTACGCTTCGCAGCAACCAGCATATTCGGCAGCGCCGCCTCCTCCACCTCCAACGCCTCCCTGCCCTACCTGCGGAAAACCGCTGAGTTACATTCAGCAATATCAAAGATGGTACTGCTACAACGAAAAAAAATACGTTTAGAGATTGCTAGAAATGTAAGAGGATAGAATTATTGCGGTTCGGTTGTTTTATTTGGGCGTTTTTTGCGCCGAGCTATGACAATGTTGATAATTGCAGCAATAATTATTGATGCTCCCCATAGAATCCAGCCAATATTCAATATAGTCACCAGCACTAGTTCGTCTGGTTCTGTAGGAGTTGCAGAGCCTAAACCAAGAGAATAATAATGATTGTTAAATTCAAATGTTGCTTGATTGCCACCATGGGCATGAATTTCTTCGTCAATTTGAGTTTTATCCGAATTACCCACAAAAACAATCTGCCCGCGGTTAGAAATGGCCTGCAAAACGTAGGCGTCAGGATTTTCTAAGGTAAAGTATGATTGCGGTTTTTCCGGGAGTTCATTCGCCACGATTAAAAGGCCCCCCAGCGCTTTCTGTCTTGCCCAGCCCTCATTGACAATTGCTGGAACATAAACTGCGGCTACGGAAAGCATAGCCCCAGTGATCACAAACAAAAGGAAAACAGCGAGCAACTCACGTTTCATTTGTTAATTCCTCAACGCCAAGCGCCCAGAAATAGGCAACCTGTTTCATCCTATTTAGAGCTTAATAGTTGCTGAGTGCTTATGTATTTTGAGGTTTGCCAGTTGGCGTTAGATTGCTTCATTTCCACCAAAGAAATTCTGATAGACGCTGTAGGTTGGGGCGACCTGTTACTCGGCGTTGTGGTAGGTGCCGTTAAACCTCCGAACCCGATGCTTATGGAACGCCGAATTCCCACTTCATCGTTTCAAGCGCCGAACTTCGCCAACAAAAAGTATTTAGATGATGCGGTGAAAATTGCTGACGAAATCGTGATGGTGATGCAGCCAGATGAGGGCACCTGCTTCAAAGTGTGTTCTGAATACATTTTGTCCAGCGTTGTTAGGCACCTGCAAAACCGAGGATTCAATGTTCAAAAAGTCGAGGATACAGGTGCATTGAAAGGCATGGTTGAAAGAGCCTACATCAGATGGGGCGTACAAGAAGGCGTACCAGAAGAAATGCTCAAGGAAAAGAGGCGATTCTGGAGTTTTCTCGATTGGGTCGCTGAAAAGCCGCACACAAGAGAAGGGCTTGTGAAGACGGGGTGGGCAAGCTGGGAAAGAAAGTGGCGTGAAGAAATATACAAAAAGGCTCCCAACTCAAGGCAACACTGACAATCGCCGCAGATTGACGATTTTTATTCGTATTGTCTTTCGCAAGCTGAAGCAGCAAGATTTTGACGCCACAAATCATATAAACCAAAACTAAGCAATACAGTTCACTGGGAGAGAGGGGTCCCTAATTGTCTGAAAGTGCAAACCCTGAAAAACCCAGAGGCTTCAGCGCAATTGTTTTGTTGATGATTGCTGAATTAATCGCGGTACTCTGGTTAACAGCAAACGCAATAATGGAAAACTCATACGGATGGTATCTTGAATACATTACATTGCTGACCCTTCAAATAGTCTCCATTGCAGGAGTGGCTTCATCAAGGAAATGGGGTGCAGTTGCCGCGTTGGTGTCGCAGGGCATCTACTTAGAACATGTGCTGTATATAATTGACGACTTATTGTTTTATCCCGAGAACTTCGCAGACATAACAGATATGGTGAGCTTTTACTTTTTGGCGGCACTGTCCATAGTCATAGCTATCATAATCATTGTTTACCTCTTCAAGTGGTTAGTTGCAAATAAGCTGAAATAGCGAAGACAATCCCTCTACATGTGCGAAGATTGTGCTCGGCGGACCACCGAATCTTGGCAGGACGCGCGAATGCTAAAGGGGCTTTATGGTTGGGCTCAGGAGCCTCCGTATCTTGCCGAAGGGTGATCCGCCAAAGCGGGCACGCATGCTTGGGATTGTTGTTCCCTGAGCTTGTGTTCATTTTTAGGGATAAATGGGTTTTCAACTTCGATTTTGTACTTCGAAGTTTAGAAAAATCTACAGAGGGACTAAAAATGGTGAAAGCCCAGAAAGACACTTAGCCCATCTGGCTCTTTCTATTTAGGATTTCTGCGCTCTTCTAAATTTATATTCGGAACGAGTGTTTTAAGGTTATTTCGCACCTCAAAATAGAGGAATTCTTAAAGCGTGCACATTGAAGAGTTGGAAATCGAAACAGAAACATAAAAAAAGGAAATAGGAGCTTTTGCTTTAAGCTATAGTTGGTCACTTGTTGCTTAACTAGGTCCCACGAACAGGGAGTCCTCGAGCGTCGGATTAACAGCGATGTTATAGTATCTCACCGAATCACCGTTTGGCGCAGTATAGGTATAATCCCCGACGCCACCCCAGCCTACAATATTTTGCGTGGCTTGCGTGAACGATGCACTCCACGTGTTCCACATCAAATCGTACGCCGAAGAGGAATCCTGCCACTCTCCGTCACTGTATCCCCATGCTTTATGCTGGGCTCCATTTATGATAAAAATGGTTTGGTTGCCCTGAGTGTCTGTCACTTCTGCCCGTATCATCTCATTGGCTGTTCCTATATTCTTCGCCCTGTACGTGTATGTGCCCTGTGATGTGCCTGCACTACTAAAGTCCATGCTAATCTGCAAACTACTTGCTGTTCCCACCGCGTTTGTCTGAGATGGCGACGATGTAACTGGACTTGGAGTGGAGGTCGTAGCGGGCACTGGAGTGGCGGTGGCACCTGGCACTGGAGTAGCAGTTGCACTGGGCGCTGGCGTAGGATTGTTGTTTGAGGATCCAGTATTCAATGCTACATAGGCTCCAACAACAGCCACAACCAAGATAACGATAACAATTGCAGCAATCAGCATTTTCCGAGAACCTTTGGAAGGCGGCGACTGCGGAGAATTATTAGCCATTGCAATCAGTTTATGTTCCTTCATTTTTCTTCCCACCCTTATTGGAAAACAGTTACGGATAAAACTTTCGATAGTCATAAGCAGACAAGATAAGGGTTCCTCTTTTTCATATACTCTCAAAGGGCACGCGAAGGTAAAAGCTAGCAATTTATCCTTGAGCCTTCAGGATTCTTCCGTCTATGATCGGATATTATGCTAATCACTGTTATTGTACCGAAAAAGAAAATGCAACAACGGAACCGAGTAAACTCATGTGTATTCTCGGAAGGTGTGGCTGCATTTTGTACATCGGAAGAACTGCGTTGAAGCTTCATCTCCGCCTCGCGTCTGCACCTGCCAAACAAAGACCAGCATGTTCCCGCATGTGGGGCATTCCATGCGCATTGTGGGCATGGTGTTCAGTTTCTGTTCTTCTTG
>JBGOXQ010000128.1:0-5971 GCA_041479225.1 Bathyarchaeia archaeon | reverse complement strand
GCCTATCTGACCAGAAAAATGGCGAGGTTCTATCTGGGTGCTGGGCAGGGGATTCTAGCCCCAATTTACCAGTAAAATGATGTTGAGGATGAACTGGACCGGGCTTACCCCCAACGAATACGAGACCATTCGCATGAGTCTACAAACCTTGACCATTTCTCCAGACGTTAACATTGTCTGGGTTCGTTATACTTCTAACCTTAAACAGTTTTGTGTCTAAAAAGGTGTTGGCTCTGAACCACGGCGATTCCCTCAACCTGCTTGCCCTTGATTTTCTGCATTTTTGTGTCTTTACAGCACATAGACTTCTTGAATTGTTACCAGCCCGACGTCGTCGACTATCCTTTTAAGTTCAGGAAGCAGAGGTTCAAGTTTGGATTGTTCATCTATTACATCAATAACTAAAGGCATGTTTACTTTTACGCCTTCAAAATGCAAAGTTGATTTACCGCGTTTACCAAACCCTTCCACGCCTGTCCAGACAGTGGCACCTGAAACACCAGCTTTTGTTAGAAAATCCATAATGAGGACATGCAAGCGCTTGCCGTCTAATTCGTCGTTCTTCTTTATGCGTATCGTAAGACTCCACATTTTCATTTTCATGACAGTATCCGCTCATGCCAAAGTTGCCTATGGCTTTAACAGCTATTACTCCATTAAAAAAAGACTCACATCAGTATTATAACTTGCAGGATATTATAGCCATAAAGTAACGGAACTTACGGGTAATTCATCCTAAGTTCATGATTGTACTCTTTCCAATGAAGTTCGATGTTTTTACATTTAGAACATTGATAAATAATCATGGTTCCCCCTATATTATTCTCGTCTTCAATGTGCCCTTTCGGCTCCATTGCACCTTCACATTTTGGACATATGGGCATTTTGTCACCGATAATATAGATGTATGTAAGTTGTTTATATTTATTGCTCAACAAACGTTGAATGTTATTTTAACGTCACGTTCAAACGTCTTTGGGTCTTGTACTGTTTCGCTAGAGGGAAATGTAAACCTATTTTGTCTTAATTTATTCGCTAATGCCTGCATTTTTTTGGTTTCTTCAAACTCGGAACAAGGGAGCACATGCCCCTGAAATTTTGCTCCGTGCACGTGAAAAGTTCAACAGAAACTCTGATCCAATGGATAGCTTAGATCGAATTTCCACTAAGGCAATGCCTGATCCTTTGATGAGGTCTTTGAAACTCTACAAGTCTACAAACATTAACGTGATGTGTTGAATGTTTGTTTAGAAGAGACTCGTAATAGAACATGTCAATGTTAATTCACTTAACAATTGTCGAACAAATGTTCTATATCAGAGTCATTCTAGCACGAAAATGTGCTCAATGAAAAAATTTATAAGGCAAATGAGTATAGAGGTTAACAGTTGTTAAGAAAGGATTGAAGGGAGCAATTTGGTGGCACCCAATTTCAATACTGGAAATCCAATCTTAGACCTACTTTATATGATTTTCAACGGGATTTCAGAAGTCCCATTAATTAGTTCCGCACTCGCAGGCGCTTTCATTCTAATTGGAGTGTTGATAGCGTCCAGAAAAGCTGGGTTTATGATGATTCTTTCCGGCTTGATTGGTGCAGCGGTTGCGTTGCTGCTTGGCGCACCCTATGATCTCGTCACTTTTGGTTTGTTCGGTTACAACTCAATATTGACGGGGATGGCTTTCTGGTCAGGACCATTTACAAAAACGAACAAAACAACTTTCTTGATTTCCGTTGTTGGCGCCGCTTTTACCGCGGTAATCTGGATGACTTTCGCACATGTGTTCGGCGACTGGTTTTCAGCAAACGGCTATGCTATTCCTGGTTTCACGGCGTCATTCATATTCTCAACATGGTTCATAATGTACGCCACAAAACGCTACGGTCGAGACATATGGCCGAAAGCTGCTGACAAGAAACCCGAACCATTACCGGAGGTCGCAGGTCAGAGTTTCAAATGGACTCCAAAAGAATTCATTAAGGCAGTGCTTAATGGAGTCTCGCAAGTTACTTTCATAGAGAATTGGAAAACAGGATTAATGTGGGTTATTGGCCTCACGTTGTCATTCGAATTAATTTCTGGAAGAATCTTTACGAATGCCTACACCACTGGATGGAATCCATCTTCTCCATTGTTCTTGGCGGGAGCCATGGCGTTAATAGGTTCCGCAATTGGAGTCACCTTAGCCATATTAACTAAACTTCCAACAGGAGAAATCAGAGGCGGAATCCACGGTTTCAACCAGGTCCTAGTTATGATAGCCCTTACTAGCTTTCTTCCGTTAACTTGGCAGACCTTCCTCTACGCAGTTGTAGCTACAATTGTTTGCAGCCTATTCACAATGCCTGCTCTCCAGCATTTCTTCAGCAGGTGGGATCTTCCCGCCTTGACTGGGCCATTCGTTTTCACAACATGGGCGTTTTTGCTGGCGATGCCTTTCGCATTGAACATTCCAGCGGGGATAGGCTGGGGAAGACCCTAACCCAAAAATAGTTTCACAAAATCTCCCGAGCACCACTCATCAAAGAATGAATGGAGGCTGAAAAAAGAAATGATGTTAGCGCCAAGAGAAATCGAAAAAATGATGATTTGGACAGCTGCAAGAATAGCTGAACAACGCAAAGCAAAAGGAATAAAACTCAACTATCCAGAATCAGTCGCTTTCATCGCAGACTACATAGTGGAAGGAGCACGAGAAGGAAAAACTGTCGCAGAACTCATGCAATCCGCACGAAAAATACTGAAACGAAGCGATGTGATGGAAGGAGTCCCAGAGCTAATACACACAGTACAAGCAGAAGCGACGTTTCCAGACGGAACCAAACTGGTAACCGTCCACGACCCAATTCAATAAGGTGATAAACATGAGCAAGAAAAAATCAGAAACACATCCACCTCATGAGCCTCATATTGAACAGACGGGAAAAGAAAGCAAGAAATTCTGCGTACCTGGAGAATACGTGCTAAGCGAAGAACCTGTGCTCTGCAACCTCAATAGGAAAACCTTGAAACTGACAGTGAAAAACACCGGCGACCGACCAATTCAAGTAGGTTCACACACCCACTTCTTCGAGGTCAACAAAAAACTGGATTTCCCACGGGAAAAAGCCTTCGGATACCGACTGAACATTCCCGCAGGAACGGCAATACGTTTCGAGCCTGGTGACACGAAAGAAGTCGAAATCTGCGAATTGAAAGGCAAAAACGTTGTCTTCGGTTTCAATTCTTTGACAATGGGCAGCACAAAATCAAGTGTAGTAAAAGCTGCTGCACTTGAAAAAGCAAAAAAACTCGGATTCAAAGGAGCATGAGGTGAACAAACATGGTTTTAAAAATGACCCGAAAACAATACACTGATCTATACGGACCATCAACAGGTGACAAAATTAGACTAGCCGACACTGACCTTTTCATCGAAGTGGAGAAAGACCTGCTCACGCCTGGAGAAGAAATGGTCTTCGGCGGAGGAAAAACAATCAGAGACGGCTTAGGACAAACGCCAGGAGTCACAAACGCGAACGGCGCCCTAGACTTCGTCATTACAAACGCAGTCGTCCTCGACCCTGTTTTGGGAATAGTGAAAGGAGACATAGGAATAAAAGACGGCAAGATCGCTGGAATAGGAAAATCTGGCAACCCGAACATAATGGACGGCGTCGCTCCAAACATGATCGTGTCAGCCTGCACAGAAGCTACCGCTGGCGAGCACACAATATGCACCCCTGGGCACTTCGACACACACATCCACATGATTTGCCCACAACAATACCAGGACGCAATAAGCAACGGCATTTGTAACATGATTGGCGGAGGAACTGGTCCAGCTGATGGGACCAACGCAACAACTTGCACGCCCGGCGTCTTCAACATGAGCAGAATGCTAGAAGCCGTAGAAGATACACCCATGAACTGGGGTTTTCTAGGTAAAGGCAACGACTCGCACCCAAGCCTCGCCACACAACTTGAACAAATCGAAGCAGGAGCTTGTGGACTCAAAGACCACGAAGACTGGGGAACTACACCAGCCATCATCGACGCTTCCCTCAGAGCGGCAGACCTCACAGACACGCAAGTCGCTATCCACACGGATTCAATTAACGAATGTGGGTACGTTGAAGACACAATCAACGCAATCGACGGCAGAACTATCCACACCTACCACACAGAAGGAGCAGGTGGAGGACACGCGCCAGACATAATGAAGATAGCTGGAGAACCTAACATACTTCCATCGTCGACAAACCCAACGAGGCCTTACACTGTTAACACTGTGGATGAACACCTCGACATGTTAATGTTCTGCCACCACCTGAATCCCGCCGTACCAGAAGATGTCGCCTTCGCAGAATCCAGAATAAGAGCAGAAACCATCGCCGCCGAAGATGTCCTGCATGACAGAGGGGTCCTCAGCATGTACTCCTCAGACAGCCAAGCCATGGGCAGAATAGGCGAAGTCGTCATCCGAGCCTGGCAGACAGCAGACAAAATGAAGAAAATGACTGGAAAGCTTAAAGAAGACTCAAAGGATAACGACAACTTCAGAGCCAAACGATACATAGCGAAAACAACAATAAACCCAGCCATAACCCACGGTGTCGCAGACTACCTCGGCTCTCTCGAACCTGGCAAATACGCCGACATTGTGATGTACCCCACAGCCTTTTTCGTAGTAAAGCCCAAGATGGTGTTCAAAGGCGGTTTCATAGCATGGTCTATAATGGGTGACCCAAACGCATCGCTACCAACACCCGAACCAGTGATTTATAGACCGATGTTCGGAGCCATAGGAAGAGCCGTGAAAAAGACAAGCTACACGTTCATGTCAAAAGTAGCCATGGAACTTGGCGTTCCGCAGAAACTGGGACTAGAAAAAATAATACTGCCAGTTAAAAACTGCAGAAACATAGGCAAAAAAGACATGATGTGGAACTCAAGCACCCCCAAGATCACCGTGGACCCAGAAACCTACGAAGTTAGACTGGATGGAGAGATCGCGACAGTGGGTCCAGCAAAGGAACTTGCTTTGGCACAGCGATATTTCATGGCGTAGTCGGATATGTCAACATCTTAAATACTCTTCCCCCTTTTTTATTGCTATAGATAGACAGGTGTTATTTGATGGCAAGCTCAGGTCATGGGGTATGGAAACCAGTTGCCCAAAACGTCGAGTTTGACGCTTTGGAATCAAACTGCAATGCCGTGCTGGCTGTTGCAGAAACTGTAAGGACTACTTTAGGTCCCAAAGGCTTAGATAAACTTCTCATTGATCAGGCAATGAATAGGCACGTCACAAATGACGGTGTAACTATCCTTCTTTCTCTCAAAACTATACACCCTGTAGCAAGGATGATTGTGGAAATAGCAGAAAGGCAGGAAGAAATGGTGGGAGACGGAACCACGACAGCCGTGGTGATGGCCGCAGAGATGATAAAAGAGGGAAAGAAATTCGTCAAAGAAATGGGCGTTCACCCCTCCAAAATCGTTGAAGGGATTGACAGTGGAGTCAAATTCGCCTGCAAGCTACTTGAAAAGGAAGCAAAAAAAATAAGCATAAACGATGTCGAATTGGAGCAGATAGTCAAAACCTCTTTGGCATCAAAGCTAGATGGGCATAAGCTTGCTCCACTGGTGATTTCGGCAATAAGATCTGTGGGCGAAAACGCAATTTATGAAGGCAAATATGACTTCATGAAAGCTATAAGTGTCGTGCGAAAAGCCAACATGCAAGACAGCTTGCTTAATGGAATTGTTTTAGAAAGGAAACGAATAGACAAAGAAATGCCCTCCGAAATGAAACACGCTAAAATTTGCATCTGCAAATTGGACTTGAAACCAATCAAAGAAAGCTGGATAACTGACAGCAGCAAATATGAAGACATTACTAATATGGAAACCGACAAACTCAAAAAATCAAAGCAAATAGTCAACGAAATATTATCCACAGGAGCTAATGTCCTGCTTATAGCCTC
>JBGOXQ010000127.1:0-6012 GCA_041479225.1 Bathyarchaeia archaeon | reverse complement strand
TTCACTTACTCCCAATGCCGAGGTTATTGGCAAAACTAACGGCAAGTAAATTGTAGTAGCCACTATACCGATAATTAGGTTTGCTGCGAAAGCGGTTTTTATCGCCCCTTCTTTTCCACGGGCAACAAAACGCGTAGCCCAGAATGGAAACACGCTGCTGATGAGGGTAAAGTATCCGATGACGACAAAGATGATGGACCAAACGCCAAGCTGGTCAGTACTCATGTTTCTGGTGAGCAGAAGGGTGAAAAATAGGCCTGTTGCTATGCTGAGTATCTGTGATGCGAAGATGATGAAGCCTGAGTATCGGACTCTTATTTCGTTGCTTGACAGCAAGGTCACTTCCAGATTTCCCGCGACAATTCAAGTGCGCTAATTGTATTCTGGCTTGTGGCTCTGTAAATCCTTGCAGATTAAGATATACCCAAATTGGGCGCCTATAGCTTACTGGTCTTCCTGTGTGGGGTTTGAAGAAGCTAATGATTGGACCCATTCTCGCTTTTCCCACAAGGCGCAGCCGTGTATCTCCTGAAGCTGTCCGTGGCAGTCTCTAATAGTCCTGAGCATTTTTGACTGCAAGGCTTCCTTAAGTGAAATGTTCTTCAGGTTCGTGTCGGAGTACGGAATAAACGGGCACGGTTCCACATTGCCCTCGGCACTCACATGGATGAAACCTCTGCCAGCTGAGAGGCATCCGCCAATCTCCTCTTCATCCCAGGGCAGCGCGATGAATAAGGCAGCATATTTGGCTCGGAAAGCATTTCTTACTGTGATGACTCCTGCTCTCTGCTCGGCAGTAAGCACCCAGTCTTCGGTTCCCTTCTCGACAGGGGTATACTCAACCATCATGAAGAGTTTACAGCCTGCATCTACAAGTTGCTTGATGAAGCCGTTGTCTGTTACTTCGTTGAAGTTGTGTCTGGTCATGGTTATTGAAGTACCCCAGAACATGCCTTTCGCCTTCAACTTGCCAATTGACTTGAGCACCTGCGCATAAACGCCTTCGCCGCGTCTGGCATCAGTATCCCCTTGATAGCCCTCTATACTCAGTAGGGGAACTACGTTTCTTTTCTCAGCCATTCTCTTCAGAACGTCATCGTTGAGCAGTAAGCCGTTCGTGAAGACGAGAAACATGATGTCAGGGTACTCTCGGGTAATGTCCAGAATGCTTGGGCGGGTTAAAGGCTCTCCTCCAGCGAAGACTACGAATGAGACGCCAAGTTCCTTTGCCTCAGAGATTGCCTGCTTCAGCCGTTCATCGCTCAACTCTGTTTCAGGTGAGGGACGAAGAGCATGATGATAGCAACCTTCACACTGGAGATTGCACTTGTTCGTCACGCTGAAAATCAGAATAGGCGGCACATGGACTCCTGCAGTTTCCCATTTTGCCCTTGTCTGGGCAGCCTTCTTCTGCCAGTTCAAGGTTCGCAGGAAGAAAGCCGCCTGAGTCGGATGCGTGAAGACGGTACGCAACGCGTCTTTGAAGAATATGCCTAATGCGTTTGTTACAATGCGGTTGAAGTCAAGTGTCGATTCTTTTTTCAGTTTTGAAGTCATGCGATGCGCCTTCGCGCACATGTATGTGGATGCTTCTTAAAAGATTTCTGCTATTGCAAAAGAGTTTGCTTTGCAGTCGCTTATTCTGAGGGCACAATGAAGGAATATGTGCTTTAGGGAAAGGGTCTTAGTTCCGTTAACCGTTTCTGCACAGCCTTAACCAGTTCTTTCCTCAAATTTTCGTCAGACGACCAAGAGGGCCACTTCTTGAGTTGGTCGATTCTTTGGGCTAGCTCTTCGTCGCCGATGGTGCTCGTGAGCCACTTTTGGTAGTCATCACGTTGAAAATGGAACGTAACAGATTCAACAGGTACGGTTTGGAGTTTGGAAGAGAACTCGTCCAGACTGGTTGCGGTTACTCCCGTGTATTTTCCGAGTCCCGTGTAGAAGTGAAATCCGCTGTCATAGGGTACAGTTCTAAGCAACTCTTGCGCTGCCGTTTTTTTCTGAGGTTGATTTTTAACAATGATTGGCTTGGACATGTTGATTACCTGCTGATGCATTGGCAATAGTTTCAGGGTTCTTTATAATTTTATGTTGTTACAGAATGCAGTTACAACGCATCAAGTGTTTTGCCTTTTCAGTTCGGTAACGGAAACTTTGAGAAGAGAGTGCCTTCGATATAAACGGAGGCTTCTGTACATTGTGCTATTTAACGCAAAAGAGACGCGGCAATGCATGTTGATTTTATAGTATACAAGCGTAAACCGCGCGTCGGTTTCAGCACGAAAAGCATTCGGGAACGGTGTTTTGCAGACTAAAGGTTTTTCATCAGTGACCCTCACTATGCTCTAAGGTGTCTACGATGAAGTTGGAACAAGCCAAAACCACGGCTAAGGCCTTGACTGAGCTGAGCGAATACCAGAAAGAACTGTACGCTGTCATGAAGAGCACAAGCAGGCAGACCGCGGCGACCAAGAGGTTGTGGCGTGAAGGCAACAAATCCCGACTCATCAAACTCGGAGGGGCGCTGATTGTTTTTCCAGATCCTACACCATGCACTTTGATTGTAGGTGCAAGTTTCGTGGCGGTAGGGCTCGTCCAGAAGGGCATTCAAAGCAGGTCCATCTTCGTGGAGGATGTGACGAAGACTTTCCAAAGCACCTTCAAAGACATCTGCGCAGCAAGATTCAACCTACAAATCTGATCAATTTGATTTGGCGGGCCCGACGGGAGTTGAACCCGCGGCCTACGGATTAAGAGTCCGCCGCTCTAGCCTGACTGAGCTACGGGCCCACCTCTAAGTGTTCGAGAAGGAATTTTCATCAGTCTTTATAGACGTTTCGCTTAAGCTTGCGGACCTTCCCCCTTGATTGGCGTGGCAACAGCGTTGTGTTGTTGGGGAAGAGACAGACAAACCGTTAAACCGCCAGTTAAGGCACAAGCATTATTGGAAGATGACTGGAATTGGCGAATGCTAAACGTAAGGCTGCACCTCGCCAACGAAAACTGTGTTTGTTTATTAATGGAAGAATTGGCGCTTTGCACACGGGAACACTTCGAATCAAAGCTAAAAGTTTAAGAATATCGATGCAACAGGGCAAAACCAAAAGGAAATGGTGAAATCTAAATGTTTGACGTAATTTCAACGTTAATATGGGTATGTTTAGGCGTAGGCGTTTTGGCTTTAGCTTTCGTCGAATACGCACTTACAAGCAAGAAACGAATAGCAAAAGCTTAGACGCGCGCCAAGTAATTAGAAAGACTGAAAAGGGCACCGCCCTTATTCTTTTTCTCGTGATAAAATGATAGCGCACGCAGACTTAGTCGCCCCATGCGGAATTAACTGCGGCATATGCATGAGGTACTTGGCAACCAAAACAGGCACAGCCCAGAAGACTGGGAAGCCGCAATGCATAGGCTGCAGACCAAGAAAGAAGGTTTGTGCTTTCATAAAGGGTAACTGCAAGTGGCTGAAAGAAGAGAAAATTCGCTTCTGCTTTGAGTGCCCAACGTTTCCGTGTGCTAAACTGGAAAGACTGAACATGCGCTACATGAGCCGATACAACACCAGCCTTATTGGCAATCTTCTGCAGATAAAACAGGAAGGCTTGGAGAGATTTCTGGAGAAAGAAGCGGAAAAACACAAGTGCCCCATCTGCGGAGGAACCGTCTCCATTCATGATAGGAAATGCTACGGTTGCGGAGCCATTGGCTGAGAAGAGAAAAAGTGAAGGCGTCTACATGCCTCGTTCGAACAGCAAGTAGTGGTTGACGGCGGACGGCTCACCTGCTACAGCGTATGTGTGGAGGCGCCAGCCTTGTTCCTGCATTTGTTGGATTGCCTTGCCCACTTCTTTATGATGCTTCACTTGGACACACTCATATTCTTTCATGCTCAAACCCACCTCTTCCATAACAAAAACAATTGCGGTATTTGGTTTTTCCGAAAAAAAATTCATAGAAAAACAGAAGTGCAAAGACGATTTGATTATTTAGGAACACCTTTGCCAGTGGACACTGGGCATACGTGGAAACCTTTTTGAGAACAATCAGAATTACCAATATGACGTAACAAGCTGAAAAGGATGAATGAAAATGAGCAAAAAAACAGACAAATCTCATGTTAACGAACTCAAAGAAATGATTCAGGAAAGCAAGGGCAAAGAGCCAGTGGACAAGATTATGGCTATGTTCTGCCACCGTCACGGAGTTTCCATGAACACTTGCAGAGAATACTACGAGCAACTAGTGGCGAAGGGCGAAATCAAAAGAGAATAGCAACTTCTTTGAAAAATTAAAAAGAAAAGAACCTGCTGAAAGATTCAGCGCTTACTCAATAGGGATTCTTTTTCCCTTTAGGGGAGCTTTCAGCGGAATCTCAATTTTGAGCAAACCATCATTGAACTTGGCTTTGGCTTTGCTCTCGTCCACAGCATGTGCCAAACTGAAGCAACCCTGATAGAATAAGTCGTCGCGAGCGGCTTCCACGCAAATGCTCTGTGGTCCAACAGATAGCTGAACGTGCTGCTTGTCGACGCCTGGCAATTCAACCTCGATGAAAAATGCAGTATCATCGTGGTCTATGCATACTTCAGGAGTCATAACCATGACAGCCTCTTCTTCAGCGGGCTTAGTCTCTTTAACAGCTTTCTTTTTAGACAACAAAATCACCTACAAAACTTACTTTAAACTGTACTTTAAGCGGTCTAAAAAACCTTCCACCTACGGAAAAAGCTTATTCTCAAGCCAATAGCCAAAACGAGTTGACAAGCTAAATCACAGTTCTCTCCAGATTGACAGTATATATAGAGGGGGTGTAGACTGTTCCGAGCAACAGAGATGTACTCCTTGTATTCTGCTGAACGAACAGTTTAAGTTTGAATCTTCGGATGTTACATAGTGAGGGAAGCGTGTTGAAGGAGATTGTCTTTGTCGGCTTAGGTTTACATGATGAAAAAGGCATAAGCCTGCATGGGTTAGAGGAAGCAAAAACGGCAGACCACGTTTTCATAGAGCTTTACACGAGTCTTCTGCCTGACTTCTCCCTGAAACGATTAGAAACGCTATTGGGCAAGCAAATCCGTGTACTTTCCAGACATGACTTGGAAGAGGAAAACGGAAAACTCATCTTCGAAGCGGCTGGAAAAGGCAAAGCGGTCTTCCTCGTTCCAGGTGACCCATTCATGGCCACCACACACGTGACACTGCGCATTGAAGCCGCAAAACGCAAAATCCAAACCCGCATAGTGCATGGCGCAAGCATAATCTCCGCAATAATCGGCTTAAGCGGCTTGCACAACTACAAGTTCGGAAAAACCGTCACCATACCGTTCCAAGAAAACTTTTCTGAAACACCCTACAACGTCATCACCCAAAACAAAACCTTAGGCATGCACACTCTGTGCCTACTGGATTTGAAAGCAGACGAAAAACGGTTCCTAACCATAAAACAAGCCCTCGAAATGCTCGAAGTAATTGAGCAAAAAAACAAAATGAACATCGTCACAGAAGACACAGTTGCCTTAGGCGTTGCAAGAGCAGGAAGCAACAAGCCAACTTTAAAAGCAGACTTCATAAGCAAACTGCTAAACTACGATTTCGGAGAACCTCCAATGAGCCTCATTTTCCCAGGACAACTCCACTTCATGGAAGCAGAAGCGCTAATCGCGTTTGCAGGAGCACCAGCCAAGCTCAGGGGGATGGCAAGATGATCTTAGAAACATTGGTCACGAAGTATATTGGTTCAGCTGAGAAAGTCCTTGCGGAAATGCAACGTACACAAGGCGCATTAGCGATAAGCGAAGAACAAGTCAGCAACCTCATAGACTACGCCAAAGACTACTTAGAAGACGCAAAGTATTATAAGGCTCAAAAAAAGCTTGAAGTAAGCCTAACATCCATCGCCTACTGCGAAGGACTGCTAGATGCGCTCAAACTCATAGGAGCAGTAAAATTCGAATGGCCAACCAACCAACAAAAAAAACCGTAGTTTTAGCTTCAGGCGTATTCGAC
>JBGOXQ010000126.1:0-6024 GCA_041479225.1 Bathyarchaeia archaeon | reverse complement strand
ACCAATCAAAGAACAAAGAGCGCGTCCAATGCGTGAAGAAAGACCCAGAGAATTCCGAGGCGGAAGAGGCGTTTTCGGCGGTGGAGGAGGCGGCGGAAATAGAGGCGGTTACGGTGACAGACGCGGAGGAGGCGGAGGTTACAGCGGTGATAGACATGGCGGTGGTGGCGGTTACGGAGGCGAAAGAAGACAAGGCGGCAGTGGCTACGGAGGTGGTCGACCCAGCGGTGGAAGACCAGGCGGCGGCTTTGGTGGTGGTCGAGATCAACGGGGTGGAGGAGGCGGTGGAGGTTATGGCGGCGCAAGAGATCAACGCAGCGGCGGTGGAGGAAGCGGAAACAGCGGCGGCAGCAGTGGCAGCAGTGGAAGCGGCGGCGACAGAGGCGACAGACCAACCACAGTGAAGTGGAGACCACCTCGACGTGCAGATAAAAGTTAAGCCTCATCCTGACTTTCCGGGAATCTACCAGCTCACGTTGGAGGATGGTGCGCGCAGGTTAGCTACGAGGAATTTGGCTCCTGGCAGAAACGTTTACGGTGAGCGGTTGTTGCGTTTTGAAGGGGTGGAGTATCGTGTTTGGGATGCTTTTCGTAGTAAGTTGGCTGGGGCGATTTTGAAGGGTTTGCAGGTGGTTCCGATTTTGCCTGAGCATAAGGTGTTGTATTTGGGTGCTGCTTCGGGAACTACGCCGAGCCATGTCAGCGATATAGTGGGTGATCAGGGGCATGTGTATTGTGTGGAGTTTGCGCAGCGTAGCTTGCGGGAGCTTGTGTCTAATGTTGTGGCGCATCGGATGAATATGTCGCCGTTTTTGGCGGATGCTCGGATGCCGCAGAAGTACGCGATGTTCATTTCTGGGAAGGTGGATGATGTTTATTGTGATGTGGCGCAGCCTGAGCAGGCGAAGTTGTTGGCGGATAATGCTGATTTGTTTTTGAAGGAGGGTGGTTGGGTTATGTTGGCTGTGAAGGCTCAGAGTATTGATGTGTCGATGGCGCCTTCGGAGGTTTACAAGCAGGAAGCCCGAATTTTGGTGAATCGGGGTTTTCGGGTGGAGCAGGTTGTGGATTTGGAGCCGTATGATAGGGCTCATGCGATGATTGTGGCTCAGCGTTGAGCGGAACTATTGAAAACACAATTTGGTTATTTTTTGTTGTTTCTTGTGCTCGTTGGTTAGGCGAGTTTTTGTTGTGTGGTGCCTTGTTGGTTTTTGGCGTGTTTGGCGGGTTTCCAGCTTTTGCGGACGCAGTCGGGGTATTCCTTGTTTGTTTTTAGCCATGCGGTGAGGAACTGTTTGGTTTTGGGGTCGGTTAGGTATCCTGTGCCGAAGTCTCCGTATTGCGCGCGGAGGTCTGCCACGTCGTGGTCGCGGTTGACCTTTGCCAGAATGGATGCGGCTGAAACTATGGGGTAGGTTCTGTCGGCTTTGTGCTCGCTGACTATGTGCGTTTTCCACGAGGAGGCTTCCTGAATGTGGTACCCAAACCGTTGCTCCACCACGTCTGCAGCGTCAACATACACCGTGTCAGGTTTCAGCTCGGTTACTATTTTCGCCATGGTTTCCGCTTCCAACCTGTTAAGCTTATGCAGTTTGGTTTGCCTTTCCACCGCAACATCAATTTCCATAGGCGACAGCTTCAGAATGAGGTATTTTTCGGCGAGGCGGATAATTTCCGGGGCAAGGGCTTCGCGTTTTTTCGCGGTTAAAAGTTTGCTGTCCTTCACGCCAAGTTCCGCTAGCGCATTGAGGTTTTCCTGCTTCACAAGCACACCTGCAATAACGAGTGGACCAATCACGCATCCTCTGCCAGCTTCATCAATACCTGCAACCTGCATACCCAGCTATTCACCCTGTATAAATGCGAGTTATCTGGGTTCTAGGCTATAACGCTTTCACAATTCAGGCGGTGGAGCTGGAACTGTTGCTTGGAGCAGACTATAGCCCCCTCTATATATAGAAACTGCACAGACTCTGAAGGGTGGGTTTGCGGCTATTTGCTCTGTGCTACCTATCCCCTCTTTTTATAGAGTTTATGAAAACAGGATTCTGACCCTACCCCTTCCACCTTTTTTGCATAGTTTGACTAATATGATTCAAATATGTTTGTTAAGGCTTTGTTTTCAGCATGCTTTTGGTGAGAATTCGCCAATTGCAGATGGTAGCATCTGTTTTTCTGCAGAGGATTTTTTTATGCCTAAAAAAGGTTCGATTCGCTTAAACCCAAAATGATATAAGTTTTCGTAATGCTGCAACTATCTATGCTGAAAGTTGGTCACCGAGGCGCAAGAGCTTACGAGCCAGAAAATACACTGCGAAGCTTCAAGAAAGCCATAGAACTATGCGTGGATGCTGTGGAGTTGGATGTGAGGAAAACCAAAGACAATCAACTCGTCGTCATTCATGACGCAGATGTGAAGAGGACAACAAATGGCGAAGGCTTAGTCAGCGAACTAACGCTGAAAGAGATAAAAAATCTTGCCACTGACAAAAATGCGCAAATTCCCACGCTGAAAGAAACTCTTGACTTCTTGGACAAGAAGGTGAAAGTCTTCGTTGAGTTGAAGGAAGCGGGACTGGAAGAAGAGGTTTTGGCGCTTGTCCATAAAAAGGGGCTAGAGAAAAACGTCGTTATAGTGTCTTTCCTCGAAGACGCCCTCAGACGGGTCAGAGAGTTGGATGGCGAAGTTGAGACAGGCTTGATCTATGCAAACCACAAGAATCCTGTTAAGGCGGCGCTGGAGCTGAAAGCTCAGTGGCTGCTGGCGTTCTACAGGTTCACGCACACGGCTAACGTGCAGAAAGCACATGAAAGCGGCTTGAAAATCGTAGTTTGGACGGTTAATACTTCTGAAGAAGTGGCTGAGATGGCGAAGAAAGGCGTGGACGGCATAGCCAGCGACAAGCCAGACATTTTGTAAGCGCTTTATTGTTTATCCTTCGCGTTCTAGAATGTCTGCGATTTTTTTGGCGGTTTCTCAGTTCATAATTCGGCGGAGGCTCTTGTTGTCTCTTAAACTGATATTAGTCTTCACTTTGACGGAAAAATGGGCGGAACGGTTTGCAGCGTGATATATTCCGATTTCGACACAACCCATTTATTAACAGTTGCCGTGGATTGTTTTGAGAAAGGTGGAAGAGAAGGAGAAGGCTTCCATTATAACTTTTTTTAACAAGGATTTCTTTCAGACAAAAACGATAATGTGTCTCTTTTAGCCTACTCGCTTCAACCCCTGAATGGTAAACCTCTTCTGATTCATATTTTGAATGCAAAGAATTAATAATGAAGACTTAACAAATAGTGGCAACTAGGGAATAAAATGGTAAAAGCAAAACTTATCGGAATCATACTTTTGACGTTAATGTTGACTTCTTTTTCTGGAATTTCAAGCATTATTCCACAAGTTTCTGCCGCGGACAACACTAGTTTATCGCCAGCATTAATCGGTGAATTGGGCGAGGCATCTACTGTGCTAATTTACTCTCAGATTGATGCAACTATCAAAGTGCCTATTCCAGATGATAATTGGCTTCCCACAACTGACTTTGTATCTGTTCCAGTCAGTACTGCTGCAATGGGTTCAGGCTCCTTTGTAAGTTCTACAGGTTATATTCTAACAGCCGGACATGTTGTGTTTTCGTTTACTCACACAGACATTGCCCAAGATCTGTACACCAAGTATTACCTGATTGACACAGCCTTCTCTGTCTTGTTGCAGGCTCTTGAAGACAACGGCTACACCATTACAACCGAAGATCAGGCTCAACTGCAGACATTCATACAAACATACGGTACACTCCAAGATTCTCTGCGACAAGTCTACGCTGTTCTAGGCGAAGTCAAACCGACGCTAGTAAACGTACAAGCCAAAGGCTGGTCCGCCAGAGTAGTAAAAGTAAGCCCATACGCCGAGAATGACCTTGCGTTGCTAAAGATTGAAGGCTTCTCGAACTGTCCCGTTTTGGCTGTCGGCGACTCTGGAGCAGTAGTCACAGGTGACAACGTATACATGTTTGGGTTCCCAGGCGTCGTGACCTTCCACCCAGAACTCGGACCCGAAACCACACTATCACCATCCATGACCAGCGGAATAATAAGCAGTTCGAGACTTACTGATTCGCAGACTCCCTGTTTCCAAACCGACGCAGCTATAACTCACGGTAACAGTGGCGGAGCAGGCTTAAACAATAAAGGAGAAATAATCGGCGTCTGCAGCAGAGGCTCAGTCACAGAAACCGGACAAGAAGTAGCTGGATTCGACTTCCTCATCAAATCTAGCGTAGTGAAATCATTCCTCAGCGAATCCAGCGTCAACAACGCCAAAGGAGTAATTGACGATACGTTTGTCCGCGGCTTAAACTATTACTATGACAAACACTACACAGCTGCAAAGGCAGAATTCGAAACCGTGACAGGCTTATTTGACTATCACTGGCGTGCCCAAGCCTTGATTTCCGAATGTAATACCGCCATCGCAAATGGCAAGGATATCCCGGTGCAAGGAACAACCGATTCTTCGATGTTAATTATTATCATAGGCGTGGTCGTTGCCATAGTCGTCGTTGTGATTGCAGTTGTGCTTATGTCTCGAAGAAAGAAGAAGCAGTCCCAACAAGCTATGCCAAAGTATAACTATTCGCCACCGCCTCCACCACCAACTGCTTAAGCAACCTGCAGGATTGCCAAATCAACCTCAACTTTTTCTTTTTTTTATTAAATTAAGGACGAGCAACGTATGAACTTCCATAGTTCGAGGAACCCAAAAAACAACTCATGTCATGTTCTTGACAGCTAAGATAACGAGTGTTAAGCACTATGAAACCAAGAATCGTGAAGGCTCGCTTATTAAAGGAGCACTTAACGCCTGAACGATGCTACTTATACGAAAACTGGGGCTCAGCGGACGACGCGCAAGTGTCAATTGCACGCGCCCGAGTTAAGCCGGGAGTAGCAACGAAAGCTCATCACTTGGAAGGGGTCCAAGAAATCTACTTAATTGCGAAGGGAAAAGGCAAAGTTAACATAGACGGCCTCGAATCCGCCGAAGTGGAAGAAGGCGATGTTGTTGTCATTCCGCCAGGTGTTTCCCAGCGAATAACCAACATAGGAAAAACTGACCTATTATTCTACTGCATTTGCACACCAAGCTTCACACAGAACTGCTACCACGACGACGAAAATCAGAAGCATCAGTAATAGATTGTTGAGTTGAGGGGCTTGGTCAAGGTTTCACTTCGCAGCGGAAAACCGTTGTTAAGGTTTTTTTGTGTTAGCTTTTTATGCTCTATAGCTAATAGTCTTAGGCATGCCAAAACAAGCTGAGGTAAGCTGTCTTAACTGGGGCGATGTTGATGGTTAACTGGAGAGAAGATGTTGAGTTCTGTTACGCTTTAGCTATCTTAATTTCAGCCATTGTAGTCTTCTTCAACTTCTACGACTCAAACGGCTTAATATTCGCTGGCGGAGTCGCCGCCATACTCGTAGTAATTGAAGTAGTCATAGGAGTTGCCGCCTTTGAAACCGACCGCGCCATAGCTACTTGGGAAAAAATAGGCAAAAACGAACCTGCAAAGTGAGATGCAATGACTTCACCAACTCCAAGTTTTGGACTAAAGCGGACTTCAAACAAAGCAGCCCCGTCGGGTTCCTTGGCGAAGGTGTACCTGCGAAACTTCGGCAAAGGTCTCTTGGAACTTTCAGGAGGCACGCTGAAGTTTTATGTAGAAAAGGGGCGTCTATCAAAGAGCAAAGAGCTCTCCAAAGAGATTCCTCTTGCAGATGTTGAAAGCATAATATTGGAAGAAAAAGAGCTAGTCGTCACATGGAAGGATACTACAAGCCGATTTGTTTTTGAAGACCCAACTTTAGCTCAGCAACTCTACACTGAAGCAAACGAGTCACCACTCAAACCTGGGAGTTTGTCGTCGCAACCTTTGAGTGAAGAGCAAAAAGTGGTCTCTAACCCCCAGCCAGAAGAAGTTGAGGTGAAAGAAGAGTTGGCGGAGAAATCGGCAGACAAACCTT
>JBGOXQ010000125.1:0-6098 GCA_041479225.1 Bathyarchaeia archaeon | reverse complement strand
GGCTACCAAGTAATCACAAAAATCCGCAAAGGCTTCGGCGTCTACTTCGGACCCAGCACCATCTACCCTCTACTAGGCACGCTGGAGAAGAAAGGATACGTAAAAAGCGCATGGAACATGGACACTGAACGACCCAGAAAAGTTTACAGCCTAACACATGACGGAGAAATAGTCTTGAATTTCACCGAAGGATCACTAACCCTAATCTGCAAAACCATATCTTCTGAAAACAAAGTCAGAATCGAAGCAGCACCACTCTTGGCAACAAACTCCAGACTCCCAATTCGTTCAAGCATCTTCCCCCTCTAGCCAAACAGAGACGAGGATAACATTGTAGCTATTTCTCCCAAAAATCCTAGAAAAAGAACGTAAAATACAAAGAAAGCTAATAAGAAAAAGCTGAAGCGTAAAACTAACTCTTCAGCACCCATATATTTTTTATTTCATTTCACCATATGGTTAATTTTGATGATTCCAACTCAACTTTGTGTCTGCTTGAGAACTGGAAAAAAATTCAACCAAAAAAGCAACCATGCGAAGATACTACTATAATGTCCGTGGTATTGGCGAACAAACGAAGAAGCAAATACTTAATCTTTGATGTGTCTTGTTACTCCAAATTCACATTAAGAATGGTGACTTGTTAAGATGCTATCGCGTGATTGTGACGGATGCGAAAGGCAGCTTCTTGAGTGTAAACGTCATTTTTCCCAAGTTTGTTTAGGCGAGAAAGTTTTTTGTCCAGACGGCACAGCTCATCTAGTCGACAGCCAATAGTTAACGTCGAAGAGTGAAGCCATTTTTCTTGAAGGATTTAACTTTGTTTCCTAAATGATTATTATCATCCTTTTTTGTTTTTCTGTTTGTCTTCAGCAATCTCTTCGATGGGTTTTGGATAGATTTAATTGTTGCGGTTTGTTCTTTTTTTATGGTTTTGGGATGCGTTTAGATTGATTAAAAAAAATAGCGGAACGAAAGTTGCGATTGTTGGAGCTGGCATTGTGGGTACAACTTTTGCCTATTCACTGTTAATACGCAGTTTGGTTTCTGAGATTGTTTTGATTGATACAGATAGAGACAGGGCAGAAGGAGAGGTTATGGATTTGAGCCATGGGTTGCCTTTCGTGGAGCCTGTGGATGTTCGAGCTGGTGACTACTCGGACTGTGAGGATTCAGACATAGTTGTTGTCACCGCTGGCGGCGCCAGAAAAAGCGGGCAGTCTCGTCTGGAATTGGCAAAAGAAAACTTCACCCTCATGAGGGAGGTAATCTCGAAAATCACTGAGTACAATAAAAAATGTGTCTTGTTGATGGTTACAAACCCGCTCGATGTTATGACATATGCCGCCTTGAAGCTTTCGGATTTCTCGAAAACAAAGGTGATTGGGAGCGGAACAGTCTTGGATACAGCTAGACTTCGATATTTGCTTGGAGAATACTTGGGAGTTGATTCGAGAAACGTCCATTCTTACATAATCGGTGAACACGGAGACAGCGAAGTGCCCGTTTGGAGCCTTGCGAACGTTGCTGGAATCCGGCTAAAAGAGTACTGTCCTCTGTGCAAGGTGCCGTACGAAAAAAGTGTATTCGATGAACTTTTCGTGAAAGTGCGCGACGCTGGGAAAGAGATCATAAGACGCAAAGGCAGAACAAACTACAGCATCGGTTTGAGCTTGACAAAGATAGTTGAAAGCATAGTCCGCAACGAGAATTCTATTTTAACCGTTTCTTGTTACCTTGAGAACTATCACGGAATAGGGGATGTGTGCCTAAGCGTACCTGCTGTGGTCAACAGAGATGGCGTGAAGAAAATAATCGAATTGCCGCTTGACGAGAAAGAAGAAGAAACGTTCCGAAAGTCTGCTGATGCCGTCAAGGAAATCAACAAGTCGCTCGGCCTATAACTAGGCGTCATTTTTTCAATGTTGAAGAAAATTATTGTGATCATGGTATAACGTGATTAAGACTAAGGAAAAGAGGATAGGAAGCAGGTTTTTCTGGTTAAAGTGTTAGTGCAACGGGGGATTGTGGCTGAGGCTCCTTGTTGGCTTTAGCGCAAAAAGCCGCTTATTGCCATTATGCATCTAAAGGCTCAAGCGGCAATAAACACAGAAAATCAATTGAAAGCCAGGTATTAGATACCTTGCAGACTAATTTAGGAATAGACGTGTGCACTATCGCTTGTTGCTGGGACAGCACAGTCACATACTCTTAAAGAGTCTGATTACCTCCTTACAATTTGGGCCCAAGAAACGGTGAAGAAGCTGGGGGTGAAGGATATGGTGGATGAAAAAATAAAACAAGAAGAAGTAGCTGATGAGGCATTAAGCAAGATTAATCAGATTAGAAAAGCAGCTAGCGACTTCAAAGAAAACGTGGCTAGTCTAGTAAAAGATATGCAAGTCGAATCAAAAGACTGGCATTTTAACGTGGAAAGCCACGAAAAAGGCGTTACAGTTGACGTCGCAATAAAGCTGCTCATAACCAAAAAGAAGTAAACAACGAAACACGCAACTGATGAAACCATGAAACCAAACATTGGACGATTCACTCAGTCTTGTGAGGTTTCTCACTATTTTTATGCGTTTAGTCCAATTTTAATCGGGGTGTTCCCTTTATTTGAACGGTTCATTCCTGTCTTGTCTCATTCTACAGAGCAGGCACCCAACGCCTCTACGGAAGAATCCACGTAGACGAATCCAACACATTTGTTCTCTCAGAAGCAGGATTTGAAGGCTTAATTGAAATCGCCCGAACCTGCCGAGTTCCCCTCCATACCTCTGCCCGCAACTCCATAGGCTCAAGCATGTCCTCACTCCAATTTTACCAAGCCATAAAAGACGACGTGCTAATTCCAAGAAACAAAAGCATACCTGAAGCCTTCAAAACCGCCTATGAACTTTTGGTCGGCGACCGCGGCGGCTTCGTTTTCGAGCCCAGAGTTGGAGCGCACGACCATGTTGGCGAGGTGGACTTCAGTAGCATGTATCCCAGCCTGATGGTAAACAACAACATATCCGCCGAAACCGTCCTCTACAAATGCTGCCCAGACTCGCCTCTGAGAATCCCAAACTGAACTATAACATTTGCGTCAAACGTACAGGTATAGTTCCCAAGACCCTTCGGCTGGTCGTCAATAAACGTCTCTTCTACAAGAAAATGAAAGACCAAGCAGATGACCCTCACCTTAGAGAAGTCTATGACAAGCGGCAGGTAGCGCTCAAATGGGTTCTAGTCACCTGTTTTGGATACTTAGGCTACAAGAACGCCAAATTCGGCACTGTAGACGGACACATTGGAGTCTGTGCTTTTGGAAGAGATGCCCTCCTCAAAGCAGCCCACACCGCTGAAGAACAAGGCTTCTAAGTAATCCATGGAATAGTCGATTCGCTCTGGCTAAAAAAACAAGACGGCACCCTCGAAAACTACAAAGCCCTTTGCGAAACAATAACTAAGGATTCAGGGGTTCCCATAAACTTTGAAGGCCGCCACAAATGGATTGTTTTTCTGCCTTCGAAAACTCACCCGCGTATTGGCGTCTTGAACCGGTACTATGGGGTTATGGAAAGCGGCAAGGTGAAAGTGCGGGGAATAGAGGTTCGCCGCAGAGACACCCCGCGCTTCGTCTTCGATGCGCAAACTGACATGATTAAGGTCATGGCAACAGCAAATAACGCAGCGGAACTTTACCAGAAAATTCCTCTGGCACTTGAAGTTGTTAAGAACAATAGGCGAAAACTCTTGGAGGGCGATGTCTCTATCGGAGACCTTATCGTCACCAAGCACATGTCAAAGAAACCTGAAAGGTACAGGCAACACGTCAGCCAGGTCATTGCAGCTGAATAGCTCATTAAAGAAGGCGCCGAAATCCATGCTGGAAACAACATCAGATTCCTCTTCACCCACGCAGAAGACAAGCGACACGAACGCCGCGTAAAAGCAGCACAACTCATAGAGACAGGCATAAACCCAGACACCAAAAAATACCTCTTATTGCTTTACTCCTCAGCAGCAAACCTGCTCAGCTTCTCAGGGTATACAACCAAAAAAGTCTACGATGCAATTATGGGCGAGAACCAGAACAGCCTAACAAATTACAGATAGCTTAGATAGTCGGGTAAATCTGGGCGTAGAAATCATGAAGTAACACACAATGACGACGGAAGCTGTATCCTGAGTAGGAAATGCCACAAGTCATAAAAACTCAGTTGCCTTAGTTGTATTAAGACAAGGAACAACTTCACGAAAGAGAATTAGTCAATTCTTTATGAGAAGGAGATAGTGACATGCCGAAGAAAGGAGAAACAGGAGAACAAGATCGGGGAAAACCTCAGCCTCGAAAAAAGAAAGAAAGAGAAGATGCCCGCAAGCAGAAAAAACTCGACAGAGTTGAAAGACAACAGTCAAGACAAGCTTAGATAGATAAATCTTGGTGCAAACACGCTCGTTTTCAATGTCTTATTTCTCCACTGCATGAATTATGTTCCAATCATAAAATCTGTGGCAGGTGCTGATTTGGCTATAGTTTCAAATGTTGAAAGAGACATCTACCGCGAAATAGATGAAAGGATGAAAAAAGAAGCAGTTAGCAAACGAGACAAATGGTAGCTTCATATGGGCAGTTCAGCTTTTCTGAGTTTTGCATTCACGTTTAACCAGAAGCCTACGCATGGACTGCGGTTTCCGCTACAAAGTAATAGGTTAGGGAAATTTTACCGTGAGCGGAAAACGGTGCGCCCGTTTGTTATGATTGCTTCTAAACTGTGTTCAGCAAGGATTTTGTCTAAGCACCCGCTTTCTGCGGTGTGAGGAGACCAGTTAACGCTGAGAAAATAGCTTTTTGTTTCCTTATCCATTGTTATAGATACTGCTTATGCAGTAATGAATGACTCGCAAGAAACCATTATTTCTCTTAATACCGAAATAGCGTCTTCTCTCTTCAAGAGTGCCCCCTCAGGTCCCAAATAGTACTGTACGGAACCTTAACTTAAGTTTAATGCTAAATTAGCTTCTCTTTTGCCATGTCGCATTCTGAATAAACGTTTGGCCATTTGTTTCGTCCTTGGAACAATGGAAAGTTTAAATAGAATTTCACAGCTCTTCTAGTCTTAAACCAGTAATTCAATCGGGAGGAATGTGCATTATGGTTAATGATGGAAGAGGACGACTATTTAGGAGAAAAGACGGCAAGTATCTAGTCTACTTGCCTAAAGACTTAGCTGAAGACAGCATGTTCCCATTCAAGGGAGCAGACTCAATCTTCGTCAAGGTATGCTTCAAACTAGGCGACACCAAACTCGTCGTTGAAAAATGGGAAGCACCTGAAACACCAGAAACAACAAAGAATGAAACTAGTACGCCCAAATGAAACCTTGCAACTGATACCCACGCTTATCTAAGTGACTTCAATTCTTCCCACTTTTTTAAACATTGAAGCCTACACATGCAGAGAATGCAGTCACCGCTTCAAAGTGATAAATTAAGAATGTTTTTACAGTGAACGGAAAAGAATGTGCCCATTTGTTGTGACTGCTTCTAAATTGTGCGCAACAACGATTTTGTCTATGCATCCGTTCTCTATTACCTCAGGTCCAATTAACGTTGAGAGTCCATTTTTTTGTTTGGCAGTACTGACATTTCTCAATTATCCAACAACATTAGCTTCTAACAACTATAGTTGGCTGGTTCAAAGTAATTGGAATATTGGTGGCGCTTCCATGGGGGTATTAGCCTTTTTTAGCGCTTCAGTTTTATGGGACACATTAATAGGTTCTCTCTTTGGGTTTCTGGAAAGTTGGCTTAGGTTAGATTAGCGCAAAAAAACTGATTGCAATAAAGACTGGGGATTAACTAAGTCACTGACACTAAAGAGACAGTGGCGGACAGTTTGGGGTTTGGGATTAAGATTTAAATAAAGACTTTTCAGGGTGCGCTTTTTCAGGGGTCAGAAGCGTTTTATCAAAAAGAAAAGATTGGGTTAATATAATCGAATTACAAAATAGGCGAACGTTAATCTCTTTTTGTGCTGTCACACCTTTATGTTTTTTTAGTAAGCACTGTGATTAGACCAACTAAGCCACCTAGCACCACTATTAATC
>JBGOXQ010000124.1:0-6113 GCA_041479225.1 Bathyarchaeia archaeon | reverse complement strand
TGGCGAATTTGCAGAAGTCGCGGAAATAGCGGAGGTAGTTGATGCGTGTGCCTTCTTCGCTTGTTGCAAGTTCGTTTTGCCAATCTCTTTCCGCTTGGCTATTGTAAATTGGCTGCGTTCTATTGTAATTAGACTGCAATTCTGGAGAGACAATAGCCCCCTTATTTATAGTCTCAGCGTTTGTGAATCAAGTTTGTTGGGGATAGGTGCGTGTGCTTTGTTGGATTGATTAGCTTGTGAAGGTTTGTGCGGATTTTTAGTTGGTTTTCTGTTCAGTTGTTTTTTGGAGAAATCGTTTTTCACGGGGAAAAGACGTTTTCAAGTTTGTTTGGGTTTGCGGCGACTCCATGCTAAGACCACTGCTGCTCCGATTACAACTATAGTTGCCGCTACAACGGTTGCCAAAATTAATCCGAATGGAACAGGTGGCGTTTGGTTGGGTTGGGATGATGTTGCTGGCAGCTGTGTCGCTGAAGATGAAGTCTGTGGGTTAGCTGAAGTGGCTGGTTGTTGAGAAGGCAAAGGCACGTTTTGCGCATAAACGGAAATGTCATATGGGCTCATAAGTGGGTGGTGGTCGATGTTGTTTTCATTTATGACAAATGGCGTGTTGCCCGTGCCAGAGTTGCCTGCTTCAGATTCGTTCTGATAGCGCGTCGTGTAGTCGCTCCAGTAGTTGCCGCTGGTTCCGTTATCCCAAACACTCAGGTTCGGTAACTCTCCACCATAAAATCCAAGCATGGATACCTGCAAAGTATTGCTCTGCACCCTATTATTGATGAAGTTGTTGTGATAAATTACGTTGTCATGCTGATTGTTGAGGACTCGGATGCCCCAGAGGTTGTTTTCTCTAATAGTATTCCCCACGAATCGATTATAGGCGGAATCGAAGATTGAAACGCCGAAGGCATCGCCCTGAGAAAAGACGCCCATTACGAAACCGTTGCTGGCAATGGTGTTTCCTTCTATGATGTTGCTGTTTGAGTTCGTGAGTAACATGCCGTAGTAGCGATTGCTCGTTATGTTGTTGCCTATAATACTGTTACTTGTGCAGTTGGTGAGTCTTACGCCGTAATCATGGCCATAGACAAGGTTGCCCGACAACGTGACGCTTGAAGATTCCTGCATCTGGAAGCCAAAATCGCTGGTGAATCTAATCGTAAAGTCATTATTGAAAATAGAGTTGTTTGAAGGTCCCATCGTGTTGATGTCGAAATAACCTCTTATGATGTTCCCCGTTATGATGGAGTTAGAAGTGGCTACGATACAAATGCCTTCAATGTTTAGATTTTGGGCTTTAATATTGTTGCAGTTTACAAGCACCACGTAACCCGCGTTCGAAGGCACGGTTTCATCATGATGCCCTACCCAATAAATTAACGGTTTGCTGCCCACGGTATTCGACTGGTCTACGTCGTTGTTGAAGCTGGAAATTTCGAAGTTTACTTTGCGGCTAGTTATGGAGTTGTTTCGGAGTGTATTGTCGTCAGCCGAGAGTGCTATGCCCAAATCGTAGCAGCCAGTTATGATGTTGTCGGAGATTATGTTGTTCGGCTGACCTAAACTTATCCCTGTCCCGCAATCCTGTATGATGTTCCGTTGGATAATGTTATACCGTGAACTGGCTTCTTTTGCCCCGTAAAGGTAGAACGCTTGTCCCACGTTCATAATTTTATTTCCTGTGATGTTGTTTCTCCAAGAGATAAAGAAGGTGAATCCTGTGCTGCAGTTTGCTAAGGTGTTTCCAACCATCGTATTGTCTGCAGCTCGACTGAGGTCGAACCCGTTAATCGCTTCCTTGACTATAAGATTCTTGACGGTCACACCTATTCTGCTATTCAAGCGGACGCCTCCAGTAAAATTAGCCCAAAGAATGTATCCAGCCCCATTAATTGTGACGTTGTCCTTATCTACTACTATGTTATTGCCGACATCACCCGTCAAAGTGTAAACGTCTCCAACGCGACTAACATTTGCCTCAAGCGGGGCAAAGGAACCGTCCGCCAAGATGTGGAGGCTGGCGGGCAACTCTGTATAATAAGGCGGAAACTGTGCTTTCGCATTCGGCGCAGCCAGCAAAATCAGTGAAGCCACGCACAGAGCCACAAGCATCAAGGCTGCAGTTTTTCCCATGTTCCCCATGACACTTGGCTATGACTGAAGAGGCTTATAATTCTCCCTGCAGAACACCTCTGTTCCGCACAAAGAACAGTTAACCCTAAGCTTTTTGCCGTTTCCGCAGGGTAAATGCAACAGCAACGGCTAAAGCAGCAACAATAACGACAATTGCTATGATGTAGATTGTTGTTTGAGGCACGCTTTGGCTCGTCATAGTACCGTACCCGATTGGCAGGTACTGCTCGTTGTCTGCGGCGTCTGGTGGATTAAGCGAATAGCTGCCGCCTATAGCGTAAACTGTGTCATCTACTCCGACTGCGCTCAAAGAATACCTTGCCGTAGGCATTGAAGCGCCAAGGCTCCAAGAGTTATTTTCGGGAAAATACACTTGAACAAGGTTTTGCCGATTGTAAACATAGCTGCCACTAGCGTTGACGGATACGACCAAGCCGCCGACAACGTAGATGGCTTTCGGCGCGTTAGCACCAGACGTTGCTGCGGCAGCGGCAGTTGCGACGGCGTTGGGAATGTGAGCGCCTGAACTCCACTGATCCGTTTTGGGGTCATAAATTTGATTTAAGTTGATTGCTTGATAGAAGCTTGCGTTGTTTCCGTGGAAGTTCCCAGCTATCACGTATATCTTGTCGTCTAAAACCGCGTAGGCGCTGTGAGCTATAGCGTGCGGTATTGGCGTTTTGGTGATCCAGGAATCAATTGTGGGGTCGTAGACGTCCGTTTGTGTGCCGATTACGTAGATTTTGCCTTCCACAACGCTTGCTCCAAAATCCTCCGCAGGCTTGGGTAGAGAAGCCTTCCTTGCCCAAGTGTCAGTTGCGGGATCATAGACCTCGGTTATATTGATAACTATGCGTTTGCCAGCTGCATCAAGGACCTGCCCGCCGAACGTGTAAATCTTATTTTCATAAACGGCAACAGCAAAACTGACTCGAGCCGTTAGCATCGGAGCCTTTTCAGCCCATGTGTTCGTGGCTGGGTCATATTCTTCGTTCACCGTGACGAAGTTGGTTTGGTTTTTATTCCAGCCGCCCATGGCGTAAATTTTCCCGTTCACTGTGGCGAGTCCGAAACCCGCTCTTGCCGAGGGCATAGGCGCTTTTATTGCCCAAGAGTTTCCAGATTGCGCTCGGACAGAGGAGAAACTAATCGCCATTGAAGCAAGTAAGCTGAGGAGAAGCAATACTGAAACAATCTTCTTCATGCTTCCAACCCTGCTGATAATTGTTTAAGCTGTCTCTTAGCTCTTCTAAAGGAACACCCATGGTTCTTGTAGCTTCGCCAAAAGAACAGCGGCTCTACTGCTCTGCGGAGCCTACCCCCCCTCTATAAATAGCTTGAACTTCAGAGAGAAAAGGAAAGAGAATTAGGGGTTAGTGTTTTCGTACCTTACGAGCGAGAACACGTCGTACTTATCGCCGAGTGCTTTTCTGCCGTCAAGGTAGCCCAGTTCGATGAGGAAGCCTATACCTACGACTTTGCCGCCGAGTTTCTCTATCAGTGCGATGTTGGCTTTGACGGTGCCGCCTGTTGCCAGCAAGTCATCGATGAGCAGAACGTTCTGCTCTTTCTCAATGGCGTCTGCATGTATCTCGACGCAGTCAGACTCGTACTCTTTCTGGTATGTGAAGCTGATGCATTTGGAAGGCAACTTGCCCTTCTTGCGTACCGGAACGAAGCCCACTCCAAGCGCATAAGCTAAGGGTGCGCCGATTATGAAGCCCCGTGCCTCGTTCGACACGACGACATCGATATCTTTGCCTTTGTAGTGCTCCGCCAGCTTGTCGATGCATTCTTTAAACGCTTTCTTATCCTTCAAAAGCGGCGTTATGTCCCAGAAGACGACGCCTTTGAATTCGGGAATTCGCCTGATTTTCGCTTTCAAATCCATGCTGTTTTTACTCCTTTTACACGAGCGCGTTTTTTAATGCACCCTTGCATTCGCAGCCTCTTTCCTTAGGCAACTTCGCAACGGTGTCCAAGATTATTTTCTTCACTTTATCCAGATTCGCTTTCATTGTGGTTACGATTTCTTCTGTGCTCACGGCGTGGTCTTTCCAGCAATCATAATCCGTAACCGCCGCGATGGATGCGTAGCATATTTCGGCTTCGCGCGCGAGAACGCATTCGGGAACAAGCGTCATTCCGACGATGTCTGCGCCCCACTGCTGGAACATTTTGGATTCAGCCTTTGTGGAGAACCTTGGTCCCTCAATGCACACATACGTGCCAGTTTTGTGTGCTTCGATTTTTGCGGCTTTCGCCACAGCCATCAAGACTTTCCGCATGTCAGGGCACATGGGCTCGGCAACGGAGATGTGGCACACTTTATCGCAGGTATAGAACGACTGCTCGCGACGCGTGGTTCGGTCAATAAACTGGTCGGTGAATACGATGTCTCCTGGCTTAAACTCCTCTTTCAGAGAACCAACGGTGGAAACTGCCAGAATCTGCTCCACCCCAAGCTTCTTGAAGGCGAAGATGTTTGCGCGGGAATTCACATCCGTTGGTCTTATCGTGTGTTTCCGCCCGTGCCTTGGCAGGAAAGCTACGAGTTTGCCCGCCATCTCGCCAATTGTGAATGCGTCTGACGGGGCACCGTAGGGCGTGTTCACTTCTATTTCCACAGCATTCTTGAGAAGTTTGGGGTCGTAGAGACCTGTTCCTCCGATGATTCCGATTTCGGCTTGCATGAAAACTCTACTTGCAGAATTCACCTAATAAGAATAGCGACTAACCACCAGACCAAACAAGAAAAAGAGCAAAGAAAAGAAGAAGGGTTAGGTCTGGGAACCCAACGTCACAGGCACCGTGGTAGCTTCTGCTCCGCGCACCACCGTTAAGTTAACTGTTTGCCCTGGCAACGTGTTCTCCTCCAAATAAGTCAAGAGGTCATCCGTATTCGTTAGGCGCACGCCATTCACCGCCGTCACTATGTCGCCGCCTACCGTCACAGCGCTTGCCAAAACTACAACTTGAGTTGTTCCGCCTTTAAGCGCATCCACATTTGAACTCTCAACAAGCCAGCCATAAGTCACGTTAACCTTCATTGCCTGCGCGATCTCATACGTCATGTCCACTCCGCTTGCGTCAATCGTTGGGTGCTTAGTGTATGAACCGCTTGTGGCAAGAGACTGGATTTCCCGCAGTATAGTGTTTGAGGGGATAGCGAAGCCGAGTCCCTGCGAGTTGCTCACGATAGCCGTGGTTATGCCCACAACTTGACCCTGATAATTCACCAATGGACCACCGGAGTTGCCAGGGTTGATGGGGGTGCTTGTTTGGATTACGCCTGCTATGGGGACTCCGCCTGTAAGGTCCTCTGTGATAGTTCTACCTAAGGCGCTCACTACACCGACGGTTACTGAGCCAGCTAAACCATAAGGACTACCAACAGCCACCACGGGGTCGCCTGCCTCCAGATTTGAGGAACTCACAATCTGCAGCGGCTTCAACTCACTGGCAGACGCATCAATGGAAAGAACCGCCAAGTCCGCATATTGGTCTGACCCTAAAACCCTCGCAGAATATCCAGTCCCATCAGTAAATGTCACGGTGTTGTTTGTTGTTCCCTGCACAACATGGTTATTGGTAACAATCACGGTTTGTCCGTTGACCGTAGCTACGAAGCCTGAGCCCTGAATCTCAGTGTAGACAATTCGACGGAAGATGTCGCGCTGCGTCTGTAACCCACGGATTTGAACCACAGATTGCTGAACTTGATGGTACAGTAGGCTTAGGGAAACGTTATCGTTAAGCATGTAAGTACTGTTCGGGTAAGAGACGTAAGTGGCGTTTGTAGGCGGAAGATTCTGGATTTGAGTCTGCAGCTGATTCTGCAATTCGCCGAGTTTTCCGTTAAAAACAGAGTAACTTGCGAAGTAACCGACTAAGCCTCCAGCAACCAACCCGACAAGGAGAAGACCCACGATAAGGACTGCAGATATGCGTTTTGCTTTGGTTGGGCGCTGTGGTTGCGG
>JBGOXQ010000123.1:0-6114 GCA_041479225.1 Bathyarchaeia archaeon | reverse complement strand
CCTATGCAAATCAAAATGACACTGCAAGAGAAATCGAGTTGTTGACCAAGCGCCATAGATAAACGCCAAAAACAAAGAAACCCAATCACAGACAACCACAAACATGAAAATCACCCAAGTTTCAATCATCCCGAAAGCTTGTCATGAAAACTTAAATCGCAACGGAACAACACTAAAGAGTGCCCAAACAAAACATTCAGCATCGCCAAGAAATCAACCTGCAACATCATTTCCATATGCTGGATTGATTCTAGTAATAACTCTTTTAAAGCGATGCCTGCATATAGGTCTTCATGAAGGAACCAGTGGAGAAGCAGAGTTTTCGATCAAGGTACTTCAGGTTAAGAATCGACAGAAGCAGTTTTATAATACTCTCAATCTTCATAGTTATTTACTTGAGTTGGCTTTTAGCGTTCCCTCTATTTGGACCCATCAACGCTAAATATTTCGATGGGTTTAGGGCTTTAAGCATTGAAAAGGGAAAATGGATCCTACTGTTCTTGGCATCTTTGATTGTTTCGAACTTGGCCAGCGGATTCTTGGTAGACAGAGTTCGCAAAAGAGTCATATTCATACTGGTATCCACGCTGATTGCTTCAGCGCTAACCATGTCTTTTGTCTGGATAAACTACGATATAGTTTTCCTCTTCTCAATCCTATTAGGCATATCGGCAGGCATAAGCCCAGTTGCTTGGGGAGCGTATTTCGCGGACCACACGTTACCTGAAGACAGAGGAAGAATCATGGGAATTTCAATCGGACTGGCGATACCCATCTCGCAACTCTTCCTAATATCTGAACTATCCGGAATAGGGATGACGACAAACTTGCTAATCCTCATCGCCGGAAGTTGGCTTTTAGTGACTTTCTTAGCTTTAGGCTTTAGACCCAAAGAAAAAACTGAAGAAATCACCTTAGCGAAGACACGAAGAGGACCAGGACCCAAGCAAATTGCGTTATACGCGATTCCGATGTTTCTTTTCTATGTCGTTGCGGGCATTCTCTTCGCGATTGTTTTCCCAACCATTCAAAACCTCATTGGCAGCGACATTTTCTATTTGATTTGGGCGTTACCATTTATAGTTGGGGCAATCTTTGCAGGCATCCAACTTGATTTAAGAGGAAGAAAATTCCCAACCATTGTAGGATTAGCCATAACGGGTGTTTCCCTTGCGGTCTTAGGAATCTTGGGTTTAAGCTTCGGCTACATATGCGTCATTCCCTTAGCCGTAGGCTACTCGTTTGTTGCAATTTCTTCCTTCGTCATCTGGGCAGACCTAGCTCCGGTAAAATCAAGAGGAATCTTCTATGGAGCGGGTTTAGGCTTAATGGCAACTGCCCAGATGCTTGGTCTCATCTTAACTGGTGTAAGCTTCGGCATGGCAAGTGCCGGCCAGATAAACGCTTACATGCTGTTTTCAAGTGTGGCTCTGTTTCTCTGCATACCGCCGTTGCTGTTAGCTGAAGAAGCCCTTCCGAAAGAACTCATTGAAAAACGGCAACTCTTAGATTATTTGGATGGGGTTAAAAACAAGTTCGCTAAGAAAAAAGAAACTTAGTCCTGATTCGCGCAGAACGTTTCAATGTCAGTAGAGAGCTTTAAAATCGCATCTGAGTAAGGAAGCTTTTCATTAATCATTATCTGCTTCCCTTCGGCAATGTACGATTTGACTTCACAAAGGCATGGGATGTACCCTAAGATTTGGTTTCCGAAAATCTTTTCAATCGTCGCAGACAAAGCTTTTTGCTGCGCCGCCAAAACCATGTTCACCACGACAAAGGAGGGCTTTGCCAGCAGTTCGTATACGCTTTTCACCATTTCTTTGGTTCCAAGAATATCCAGACTGTCCATTCTCATAACCAAGGCAACAACGTCCGACGCAATTACAGCGTTAATGGAGGAATAAGCTAAGCCTGGGGGGGTATCAAATATGAGTTTGCCGAATCCCATCTCGCTTAATGAGTTTTTCAAGGTAACCGTCCGATTCAAAGCTTCTGTTTCCCAGCTTCGAGATTTCCCCACCATATCTCTAATTGCCTCTGAATCCGAGTTAGCAAAGCCCATGTACAAGTTTGGAAAAACTTCAGAAATTGCTTCCTCAATTTCGCAGTCACCATTCAAGAAGTCATTAATCCAGAAGTTAGGCGAATGATTGCTAAACATACCGTGTAAACTGGGAGCTCTAAAATCATAGTCCAGCAAGCAAACTTTTTCTTTCTTGGCGTAAGAAGCCGCCAGATTTGTGGAGAGAAGAGTTTTGCCTGTCCCTCCTCTATATGAGTGCACCATAATTGCCAGCAAAGTCATTACCTAAAATGCATTATCCCTTTTTTACATATATAGTTAATTGCGTTTTGCCTGTTGATTTTCAATACAGTATGGGAATCAGCACATGTAGAGAATGAATAATAAAAAAGATGAGCAACTCAAAAAAATGGATTCGCTTTGGCTAAAGGTATTTTTCGCAGGTTTCAGGTGAGGATTGTTAGCTTTTGAGACAAAGAGTTTGCCTATGCTTTTCTCAACGAGGACGCCGAGAAAAGACTTGGAAGGATAGTTAAGGGCGTTTCTTTTTTAACGGAAGAACATATAAGCATTTTCACAGAAGCATAAGCAATTAAATTGGAACTTCTGACGAAGGAAGGGCGATGAGACTCGATTACCTAAAAACGTTCCTCACTGTGACGAAAACACGCAGCTTCTCCACAGCCGCCAAACAACTCAACATCACTCAGGGCGCAGTAAGCCATCACATAGCGGCACTGGAAACATATTTCGACGCGGAACTCTTCAAGCGCACAGCCAGCGGCGTAGAAGTCACGGATGCGGGAGCAATCCTTGCAAACACAGCGGAAAAAATCCTTGCAGCAGTTGAAAGTGCCAAAGCTAAGATATCAGAAACCAAGCAAAAGCTCGCAGGCACTATAAGAATCAACGCGAGCACCATACCAGGGGAACACATCATTCCTGGCTTGGTTGCGAAGTTCCAGAAACAGTACTCTGATGTGAAATTTAAAATCAAAGCAGAAGACAGCGTGAACAGCCTCTTGAACCTGCAGGCTGGCGATATAGATTTCGCAGCCGTAGGCACCTTAAAAGGATACAGCGAGAAACTCGACGCCATAGAGTTGGGCGAAGAAGAACTGGTGCTCATTGTTCCATGCGGTCACGAATTGGCACCTCAGAAGTCAGTTAAGCTTGTTCAAATCTTAAATTATCCGTACATAAACCGTGAAGAGACTTCGGGAACTCGAAAAGAAATAGAACGAATGTTTAAAGACGCGGGAGTTTCCGCTTTAAAACTGAAAACAACCATGGAGTTGGCAAGTACTGAATCCGTGGTAACGGCGGTTTCGGAGGGGCAAGGCATAGGCATTATCTCTTCAATTGCCTCGAAAAAAGCTTTGGCAGCGGGCTTGGTAAAAGTCGTGCACATCGAGGGGGTAAACACTACGCGAAAACTTTACATTGTTCGACCGAAAAGGGCGCTTCTAAAGATTTCAGAGGCTTTCTGGGAGTTCTGCAAAAAATACACTGCGAAAAAAGGTCAACACTCAGCTTAATTCAAACGCAGATTTGGATTGTCTTTGCGCGGCAAAAACTCTACGCCTCAAGTTTAATCCAGATTTTGCCCGACTCAATTTTCCACTCATATTTCACTAATGTCATCTCTTTATCTACCTCGTACTCTCCAGTCCGCAAGTCAAAACGCCATTCATGACAGGGACAAATAATCACGTATCTTTCAAGGGAGCCTCCTGAAAAGCCGCAGCCCATGTGGGGGCAACGATTATCGATAGCGAATACCTCCCCAGAGACCCTAACCAGCAAGACATGTAAACCCTCCACGTCCACCAATTTCATGAAACCTTCCTTCAACTCATTCGCCCCTAAAACAGGTACCCACACAGCCTCATCATCGCTCATAATCTCATCCGCCAAAATATTTCTAGCGCTAAACAACTTAAAGGTTCAGGAAGCACATTTGCCAAGTTACAAAAAACTAATCCATCAACCTGTACAGCGGTGTCCCATTCACAGCAACTAAAAGCGCCCGTGGCCTTCACGCTGCTGACGAAACGCGCCTTTTTGAGCTTTTCCAAGCCTTTCTGAACCATAAAAAGACGCATGTTAAGCCTGTTTCACAAGTAGAACACAAAAAGCAGCCTAAAACACAAACAACGCTCAGGGGGGAGGGGGGATAACTTCACAGCAAGGTAGGTCAGCTATTTCTTGCTGGAAACACTTATATTAATTATGTTAATAATCGTTATTAAACAAATTGAGGGTGTATTTGTCCATGGTAATGTTCACGATAATAATCAACGAAGCGCCGTATGCAAAAGAACGCGCTATGTCAGCTTTAAGATTCGCCGCAACTTGCGACATTGAAGGCCACAAAGTTAAAATCTGGCTGTTCGAAAACGGCGTCTACCTCGCAAAGAAAGGTCAAAAACCTGCTCAAGGCTTAATCAATTACGGGCAAAACTTGGAAAATCTAATCCAAGGCGGCGTCGAAGTTAAAGCCTGCGTGGTGTGCGTTGAAGCGCGCGGATTAACTCAAGCGGATTTGATGGACGGAGTAAAAATTGCTACTGTTCATGAACTCGTAGAGTGGACAGTTAACAGTGACAAGACCATAGTTTTCTAGTGAATTAGTTTGGAAATTGAAAAACTGGATGTTAAAGGCAAAATGTGCCCTATGCCCGTAGTGTTTACCAAACGTAAGCTTGAAAGCATGGCTTCTGGACAAATTCTGGAGGTCACAGGCGAGGGTAGCTTAGAGTTTGATAACATTCAGCGTTGGGTCAAGAATAATGGGTATGAAGTGGTGGAAGCCTCTAAGTCTGACGTAGAGTTTAAGATAAAAATAAAGAAACACTAAGCGCATTTTGGAAGTTTGTTTGGGGTTCGCTTGGATGTTTTCCCAAGCAACACATTAATTATTTTAATAATTGGTATCAAAAATGTTAATAATAACCTATGCAGTAATTCCTGCCATAGGCACGTGAAAACATGACGGAAAAATACGTACCCATGTGGAAAAATTTAGACATGGACATAGAAAAACACAACCAACTCCTAAACGGCCTAGGCCAATACTACACAAGCGTAGTTCTCCCCCAGAAAAACCGACCTAAAGCAATGGGATACTTCGACTTTGTCGTCTCAGAAATCCACGGCTTAAGAATCCAAGAACTCGCCGAACTTCGAGCAGCAGGAAAGAAAGTAATCGGCGCATTCTGCATATATGCACCCGAAGAACTCGCCTACGCAGCAGACGCCACTATGGTGGGATTATGTGGCGGCGCAGACTTTTCGGTTCCCGATGCCGAAGCGGTTTTGCCGAGGAACCTCTGTCCCTTAATCAAGTCGTTCTATGGCTTCAAACTAAACCGGACTTGCCCGTACTTCCAGTCAAGCGACCTTGTCGTGGGAGAAACCACCTGTGATGGCAAAAAGAAGGTTTACGAACTTCTCAACGAGCTCATCCCAACTTACGTTCTGGAAGTCCCCCATAAACCTGACACTCCAAAAGGCAAAGAGTTCTGGTTTAAAGAGCTCGAAGCATTCAAAGTCGAACTTGAGAAGGTTACGGGCAATAAGATAACTGCTGAAAAACTCAAAGCATCCATCGAATTAATAAACAACAAACGCAAGGCACTCAAACGCTTATCCGACCTGCGAGCAAAGTCACCGTCTCCAATCAGCGGCTTAGATGGTTTACTCATAGACCAAATCAGCTTCAACGATGACGTGAAACGGTTCACAGCCAAAGTCAACGAGCTCTGCGATGAACTAGACAAGCGTGTGCGAAATGGTGAAGGCGTCACCGCTAAGGATGCGCCAAGGGTCATGGTTTCGGGTTGTCCGATGGCGATTCCCAACTGGAAACTCCACAGCATAGTGCAAGACGCTGGCGCATCCGTGGTTGTTGAGGAAAGCTGTGTCGGCACAAGGTACTTCACGGATTTAGTTGAGCCGAAAGGTGAAAGCATCAACGATTTGCTTTGGGCGATAGTTGAAAAATACTCCCAGATTCCGTGTGCATGCTTCACGCCAAATGACAGACGCATAAAAAGCGTAAAAGAACTTGCCAAGCAATTCAAAGT
>JBGOXQ010000122.1:0-6185 GCA_041479225.1 Bathyarchaeia archaeon | reverse complement strand
TGTCCAATCCTTCGGTGTAGTTCTGGAGTTTGGTGGTGACAAAGGCTGATGACATCCAGTCGCTCACCCATGCTGCACCACAGGCTAAAGGCTTCGTAGGATTATCTGAAGGATAAATGACATTCACGTTGTTCGTGGCAAACTGCAAATTAAAGCTCGACAGAATGGATCCTAAGGTGTATTCAATTTCCAATTTTGGCTTATTAGCGTCCTCTCTTGTTTGGAACTGCGCGTAGCCATCTCCAGTTTTGCTTGAAAACTTCAGCACTTCCGTTAATGACCCTGAGGGCAATGCCGTTCCAACGTCAGCCACTATATTCCATGACTTGTACACATTATATGTATAAAACGAGCTAAAACTCCATGTACTAGTGGCGCTCGGATTAGGGGTCGGTTTATTGTTCCATGTAATTCCAGACTCCGTCCAAGAATTGCTAGAACAAGGATATGCGCCAATTGTGTCACCTACGTAAATGTTTCCAAATGTGCCCCAGAGAAAGACGTCGAGACTTGCCGATACGATATTGGCACCTGAGGGCAAACTCGACAGGTCAAACTTGATATACGCGTAGCCCATTTCCGAGTTGGCTCTCACATACATAGCTTGATTAGTGCCATAGTTAATATCGGGAGTCACGGAGTAAGCATCGGAATCGGCAATCGAATATAGGGTTACGTGTACAGTCCCTGGCGTCGCCTCAACATCAAGCGACCAAAAGCATAATGGAGACAAAATTAATACAATTGTTAGAACTAAAACCAATTTTTTCATCATTCCTCTTTCCCCCATATTTATCTGATTTGAACCGAAGACCGATCTGACGTATATGAGTCAAAGTATAAAAGATTTGTCATACTTGCAAACTACATCAATTTGATGGTTTCAATACGCATCAGCGCAAACCGAATCAAAGAGGGCACAGATTGATTCAAGCAACAAACGTATGATTTCATTCAAGTCCGCCAATGAGTTTTGTTTATCGGGCGAGTGTGCTATTCTGCAGAATCAAGGCGTTACGTCTGTGGTGGCGACGGCGCTGTAGACTTCATTAGCTATGAGTTCTGCCCCTTCGCTACTGGGATGCACTCCGTCTATGAAGTACTCGGAATGGTTAGTTAAAGCCGCGTAAACGTTGATGACGGGCAAGTGCAGGTCAATTGACGCTTGCTCAATGTTTGGAAGTACGCCTTGTTCCAGATTTGTTTCTTTCAGGTTCAGGGTGTTGTTGAAAATCGGAGGCGGCTGCACAAGCCAGATTTCGGGCTGGGTTTGGAGAGCTTGAAACGCGTCAACTAACCTCTTGTAGTTCTCTGAGAAATCTTCGATGTGCGGGTAGTTGTTTGTTCTAGCATCATTGGTTCCCAGCATGATGACAACGATGTCGGGATTGAACTGCTTTGCCATCAGGAACTCACGCTGACTCACGTAAGGCTTATCAGAGTTGAAAGTCACGTCTGACCCCATGACGCCGAAGTTCCCCACCGAGTAGTTGGCTCCGAGCAGTGTTTGCAAGTAGGCGGGGTAGCCAGAGCTTCCAGAGCCCTTCGTGATGCTATCGCCGACGCATGCCACGCGAACGGTTGCGGGTGCTTTGTCTACGAAGGCTGCAAAATACAATATCATAAAACCTGGGGATAATAAAAGAAACACAATTACTGCGATTGCCAACTTTTGCTGTGTTATTTTTGCTCTTTCCTATCCCCATCTTCCCATGCAGGACTCTCCCACAAACGGGGAAGAATTATATAAACTGCGCCGTGGTTTCTTCTGAAAAAGATACTTCAGTAACAACGTTGGCTCTGTTGAACTTTGCTTTTAGTTTTCTCTTCTGCGCAGGCTGATAGCTGTGTTGAGGTCTCTAATGAAGAAGAACCAAACTTCACTCTATAAATTGATGGGATAAGTCGCAGAGCGCAGAAGAGGGCCAGTCGTCATATTTGGACCCTATTAGCAATAGTATACAGAAAAGGGGGAGGGGGTAGGTAGCACAGACCGAAGCAAGAAATACTAAGGGGGGTAGGGTGCTATTGGCGTTTTCTGCGGTCAATAGTATGTAAAACGATAACGTAAAGAGCTATCGAAAAAGTAGCCTCTGCATCAGACATCCTCAGAATCTATGCAGGTTCTTTATATAAGGGGGCTATAGACTGCTCTGAGCACTAGAGGGTTAATCTTTTTTCATGGCTTCCGTTTTGAGCTCTATAGGCATAAGCTCTATCGCATACCGCAATGCTGTTCGTGGCATCATCTTCTTGTGCCTCAAAACGTACGCAAACACTTCTTTCTGGTGCTTCCTGCTTTCTTCCTTAAGCAGCCAACCATAACCCTTCTGCACTAAATCATCTTCATCCAGCAACAGCGTATCGCTTATCTCCAGCGCATCGGTAAGGAAAGCGCCTTTCTTAGCTGGAATAATCAGCGACACCGCAGCTGCCCTCTTGAGCCAACGGTTACTGGACTTAGCCCAACTCTTCAACTCAGCCACGCACGCAGGATACTTCTCCACCAAACCACCAACAGTGTGGTTACACAAACTGTCACATTCAGCCCAGTTGGTAACGTACTTCTCAATCCAAGCCTTGAAAACAGCCAAGTCCTTCGGCTCCAGCACATCCATCAGGTTCGGCAGCCAAGTGGAAACGACAAAAGCTTCCTCCGTGTAGCCTGAACGATAGAATTCTTCGCAGAGCGCAAAAACCTCAACCTTGCTTAAACATTTGGCTTCGCACCAATATTTTTTTGCAATTTTTTCCACCGTACCAGTCTTCACGCCGTAGTAGGTAACTGCTTCCTTGAAGAACCTTTGGAAACTCGCCTTGGTCTTCTCATCCGCACTGGCGCTGAGTTCGTCTCGTATTCGTTGGATAAGTTGATTCATAACAGCTAACATCTATACCAGAAATAATAGCTTTTCCATCCCGCAAAAACACGAACAAAAACTAAAAAAAACAAAAAGAGAAAACTTCGGTTCAGAAGTCTTCCATCTGATAAAGTTCAACGCCTAAATCTATGTTCAAAGGCTTTTCAGGCTGATTGTCTGGTTCAAGATCGTAAAGTCTATGCATGATTTTTCCCAACTTACTCTTTAACGAGGTTACTTTGGCTCTGGGCTTGGCTACAGTGAATTTAGGTTTACAGGCTTTTGGAGAGCTCAGGGTCGGACCGCAAATCGCGAAGTCGGTGCTGCTTAGCAGTTTAACGTTGTTTTCAATCAGCTTGTTCGCTTCCTCCAACGGCATATGATACTTCGGCAAGCCTTCATCCAAATTGGGCTTAGTCAACGCCTTTTCTCCTCCACACTTCCTCACTTATCATATCGCGAATAGCTACACGGATAGCTTCAGCCCGGTTAGGGTAAAAACATTCGTCTACCAACTGGTCCAAAGCTTTTATGTACGTTTCAGGAAGATACAACGTAATTAACTTCAAGTCAATCCCTCGGTAACCTACCTGAGCTTGGAAGTTGAATATACTCGTATATAATATGCTATGATTATGCCTATAACATGTTTGTAACATCTCTTTTAAACACGAAAAAGGTCATGTTGCAGGTTTCTGTATAATCCGAGTATCTTGGACCTGCAAGTTTTTATTGGATGGTACCTTTTCTTGCACTTAACGGATGACGTGTATGCGCGTTTTTGTGCGAAGCTTCGGATGCAGCGCAAACCAAGCCGACAGCGAAGTCTTAGCTGGATGCTTAGCGGCTGCAGGGTTCACTTTGGTTGACTCTGAATCAGATGCGGAAGTGGTGATTTACAACACCTGCGCCGTGAAAGGCCCAACAGAGAACCGCATCATCGACGCATTAAAACGCGTGCCAATCAAGCAAAAGGTGATTGTGGCAGGGTGCTTGCCACTGATAAGCTTAGAGCGGCTATTCCGCGAAGTTCGTTTCGACGGGATTGTGGGTCCAGCTGCTGGAGAAAGCATCGTGGATGTGGTGAAGCGTGTGGCAAACGGCGAGCAAGTCGTGGAACTCAAAGACGCAACAGCTACGATGCCGAAACTGGATCTTCCAAGAGTGCAGTCGAATCCTGTGGTGAGCGTGGTTCCCGTGAACTACGGATGTTTGGGCGCGTGTGCGTATTGTTGTGTGGTGCACGCTAGAGGGCACTTGAGAAGCTACAGCATCGAAGACATTGTGAAACGCGTCAAACACGACTTGGCTTCAGGTGCGAAGGAGTTCTGGGTAACCTCGCAGGACACTGCATGCTACGGAAGAGATATTCGCACAAACCTCGCAGAACTGCTCAATGTCTTAACCAGCATAGAAGGAGAGTTTCGGATTCGCGTAGGCATGATGACGCCAAACATCGTAGCGCCAATTCTTGAAGAGTTGGTTGAGGCTTTCCGCAGCGAAAAAGTGTACAAATTTGTGCATTTGCCCGTGCAAAGCGGCGACGACGAAGTTCTGCGGCGGATGAGGCGAATCTACACTGCAGAAGAGTTCAAAGCCACCGTGAATACGTTTCGAAATGAGTTTCCACGGTTGACTCTTAGCACGGACGTGATTTGCGGTTTTCCAGGCGAAACCACCTTGGCTTTTGAGAACACCCTCAAGCTCATGGCTGAAGTGAAGCCTGATGTGGTGAACGTTTCCAAGTTCTTCGCCAGACCCAAAACCGAAGCGGCAAAGATGCAAAGCGACTTCGTGGAACGCGGGGAAATCAAGCGGAGAAGCACCCAAGCAGCGGGTTTAGCTAAGCGAATTGCGTTAGAGCGGAATCAGCTGTGGCTTGGCTGGACTGGCGAAATCCTCATCGAAGAAAAGGGCAAAGTGCCTGGTTCATGGGTAGGCAGAAACTTCGCTTATAAGCCAGTGGCTGTTAAAAGCAACACGGAATTGCTGGGCAAAACGCTGCAAGTTAAGGTTGGGAAAGCATTTTCAACACATCTGCTGGGGTCAATCGAGTAGACTTGAGCGAGACCGCTTGTGATCTTGCGCCTACCCCCTGTTTATGCAGATTCTTCGGGGTATTGGTTTCTCTTCGCCTTGATTTTTTTACGAACCTGTGCCTGTTATCTGTATGTTCAAGGCGAATGAGGTTATGCTGCCGTCTATGGTTGGTGACACTGTCAGTGTTAGAGTTGTTTGGGTTATTCCGTTGGGGACTAGAACCGTATTTTCTTTGTTCCAATATAGGGTTAGCCATTGGTTTACGTTTGCTGGTGTCCAGTCGCCTGTTGTCATAGTTAATGCGGCGTTGGCGCTGCCTATGTTTTTAATCCAGACTGTTCTGGTGGTGCTGCCTCCGGGTGTGAGTGCTCCCCAGTCAAGGGATGATGCAAGTTGGGTACATAGACTGTCAGAATAGACTCCTATGTTTACGGTTGTTTGTACCTGTGTTAACGTTCCCTGTGAATGTAAGGTTTGAGAAGAGTTGAGCACTCCGGCGCTTGCTACTGTCAAGATTAATCCTGCAATTGCTATTGCCATTATTATTCCTAACGAGAGTTTCTTAATTGCCGTACTGTTGCCCCCCACTCAATGTCTTGTATAGTAAGTATTAATAAACATTATTAACTCTTTGAATAAAACAGCGTACTGAGCTACGCATATACACTTAGCAACCGTCAAACCAACACCTTTTCGAACCCGTAGTTTTATCTGATTAAAACCGTAGCTGGCTTAATCGAAAAATCAACATTACGCAACTGTGCGCGCAGGAAAAAGCAGCAAATGAACCCGCACCAGTCAAGTTTTAGCCATTGAAGGAAGCACCCCTTTGTTCGCCGCGGAGCACATGACACTTATGCTACTCGGTTGACTCGGCTGATGTTTTTCTCCGCTGTTTGAACCTGAGTTTGGCTGTTAAGATTTTTTCAGTTGCGAACAGCCGTGACGCGATATACATGATGACGACTGTGAATGTGGCTACATAGATGATGCCGAGCACAGCTGTGGTGTAGTCTCCGAGCGATACGGCTTTGGATGCTATGATGGGGTGGCTGAAAGGAATGGCGTAGAACACTGCTTTAATCGCCGTTGGCAGCGAGTTTATGTCAACGTACATGAGCGCGAGTGAAGGGATAAATATCAGCGGATAAACGTAGCCGATCAGTGCTTGGGCGCCGCGGACGTCTTCGCTGAAAGCAGACATAATGACGGCTAAAGCTAAACCTGCGAGCAGTGTTACGAAGAGTGATATACCCAGAAGCCCATAGCCTAATGGCGAGGGTA
>JBGOXQ010000121.1:0-6213 GCA_041479225.1 Bathyarchaeia archaeon | reverse complement strand
GAACCTTAAGAAACTGTCCTTAACCATTTTTGCATAACACATATAGCTCGCTAAGGCGACAGATTTCACAATGAACCTTATTGGGGAACAGACGTGAAAGCCCGCGTAACCCTCGTTAATCCACCCTACCCAAAGGGTGCTCCACAATCGCTTTTCCTCCCGCTCGGCTTAGGATACCTAGCCGTCGTCTTGGAAGAAAACCAATACGAAGTCAACGTTTTAGACTGCCAAATAACCAAGCCCACGCCCCAGCAGCTGGAAGCCGAACTGGCTAAGGCTAAGCCTGACATCGTGGGCGTAACCACATCCACCCTCACATACTGGCCCGCAGTGGAAGTTGTGAAATCAGCCAAAAAAGTTCTCCCAAACGCCTTAACCATACTCGGCGGACCACATGTAACCGCGCTGCCTGAGCAAACTCTGAAAGAAGCGCCCGAAGTGGACATAATTGTCCGCGGCGAAGGCGAAAGAACCATGCTGGAACTGGCTGAATTAACCAGCAAAGCAGACCTTAAAAACCTCAGCAACGTCGCAGGCATAATCTTCAGAAAAAACGGGCAAATCATCAGCACAGGCAAACGCGAATTCATCCAAGACCTCGATGAGTTGCCGCACCCAGCGTACAAGCATTTTCCGCTGGAAAGATACCGAATGGCGGGAAAGAACTATTTGCCAATCATCACGAGCCGCGGCTGCCCGTTTCAATGCACGTTCTGCCTCGCAAGCGATATGTGTGGCAGAGGTTTCCGAACCCGAAGCCCCAAGAAAGTGGTTGACGAACTGGAATGGATGCGCGACACGCTTGGGGCGGATGTTATCGCTTTCTATGATGATACGTTTACGTTTGACAAGAAACGTGCCGAAGCCATATGTGACGAGATGAAAGCCCGCAAATTCAACTTGCCCTGGGACTGCCGAACGCGTGTGGACACGATAAATAAGGAAATCCTCGTTAAACTCCGAGATGCAGACTGCCAGCTCATCCACTTCGGTGTGGAAAGCGGCAACCAAACCGTGCTCAACGCCATGAAAAAAGGCACCACAGTGGAGAAAAACGCTTGGGCAATCAAACTCGCCAAAGAAGTAGGCATAAGCGTAGCCATATCCGTAGTTGTCGGGTACCCAGGCGAAACCGAAGCGATGCTGAAGGAAACGTTTGACTTCATCAAGCGCGCAAAGCCTGACTTCGTTTACGTGTGCCAAGCCATACCTTATCCAGGCACAGAACTTCTCACCATCCTCAAGGACATGGGCTGGGATGTAAGCAGCGACTGGAACCAATTCGACGAGCAAAGCCCTGTCTTCACAAATCCGCTGTTGCCCCCTGAAAAAATCGACGCCATGCGCGGAGCATTTTACGATGACTTTCTCTCGCCAGCGTACTTCATGCAGAAATCGGTGAAGCGCGACTTCTACAGCCAAATCATGGCGAAAACCGCCCGCAACCACCTGCTCTGGCGCATGAAAGTCCCCAAACTCATCAGCGCAGGCAGAAAACTCTCCGCGCCAAAAGAAAACAAAGCCGAATAATCTGAAGCGGGTGTTCTTCATGAGGAACATATTGTTCTTCAGGGAGAGCTAAAAGGAACTTACACATGAATATGCTTGAAGTGCGTCGCATGAAGAGGACCCTCGCTCTCTTGGTGATTCTTTTATCCTTGACCGCTTCATGCCTAATCGCCACCCGCTTAGCCAGCGCCGAAGCAAAAACAATTGTTGTTCCAGACGACTACCCAACCATAGCCGCCGCCATAGGCAACGCCTCTCAAGGAGACACAGTTTTCGTCAAAAAAGGAACCTACAACGAAAAGCTGGTTATCGACAAAGCGCTGAAGCTGCAGGGCGAAGACAAAGCAAACACCATTATCCAAGGAGTCAAAATCAAAAACGACTCAGGCATTGTTGTGCAGATACGCCACGACAACGTAGATTTCTCGGGCTTCACCGTGCTGACCGACAAGACAAACAATTCGCCTGAGCAGGCTTGGTTTTTCAGCAGCAGACTCAGAGGCATTCACTTGCTCAGCGTCAAAAACTGCAACGTATCAGGCAACAAAGTGGAAGGCGCCAACTGCGGCATCTGGCTTTTTGAAGCAACAGAAAACAGCGTCACCGACAACTACCTCGACCGCAACGACTACGGAATCAGACTGGAAGGCTCCGCAGATAACAACCTGTCAGGCAACACTGCAGCAGACAGTTGGGGCGGCATATGGCTCATATCATCAGCAGGCAACACGCTCAGAGACAACCAGATGCAGAATAATTCTCGTAACTTCCTGATTGAGGGCAACGCCGCATCTGACTTTGTCAACGACGTCGATGCCTCAAACACCGTGGACGGCAGACCCATAGTTTACTGGATGAACGTTGCAGACCGCGCCGTCCCCTCCGATGCTGGATGCCTGGTTCTTGTGAATTGCACAAATATGAAAATCCAAGGTTTACACCTCTCCAATAATAGGGACGGAATAATTCTTGTCGGCACCAGCAACACGTTGGTGGCAGACAATACCATAGCGGAATGCGACTACGGCATAGAAACATACAACTCGGCATACACCAACATAGTCGGAAATGTCATAACGGGAAGCAGAAGCGGCAGCGGCATCGTAACTCACAACGCTTTGTGGGATAATATAACCGAGAACATCGTGGACACGGACCTTGGCAACGGCATCTTCGTAAACGGTAATGGAACAAAAATCTTGAGCAACAACATCACAGCAGGCAGTGGCGTGGCAATATCTGGCTTCTATCAAACCGTAGCCGACAACAGCATAATAATCAAAGCATGGGAAGGCTTCATGATTCAATGCGGCGGCTCCTACACGAATATAACCCACAACAACATGGTTGGGACAAGCACCCCATCTACCCCAAGCCATGCATCCAGCACCATAGACGGAGCTAATAACGTTTTTTATGAGAATGTCATGACTAACGCTTACCAATTGCGGGTAACCAACGACGGAAACATTATTGCCAACAACAACGTAACCAGCATCACCATAAACGGAGGCTCAGGCAACGTAGTCTGCGCCAACAAAATCACAAACGGATACCGCGGTTTAGGCGTGGGCGGACACAACAACGTTTACTACGCAAACCAAGTCGAAAACAATCGCGACGTCAGCATAGAAATCATAGGCGTGGAAGCGCTTGTTTCCAACAACACCATATACCACAACAACTTTGTCAATAACAAGCAGCAATTCGACACCTTTTCAGGAAACAAAGCAAACTTTTGGGATAACGGCTCTGAAGGCAACTACTGGAGCGACTACAACGGCACAGACGCAAACAGCGACGGTATAGGCGACATACCATATTTAATCGAGGGCAAAGTGTATTACACAACGGGGGAAATCTTAATTGGCAAAGACAATTACCCGCTCATGGCACCTTTCAACATAAACAGCGTGGTAGTCACATTACCAGAATGGAATTACACACCGCCAACACCTCAGCCAACCCGAAATTCGATGCCTACACCCTCGAATACTCCAACGTCAACCCAAGCCAACTCCCCTTTACTTTCGCCATCAACTACGCAGTTGACCCCTAATGACTCTGACCTGCAACAGGCAGCTTTTCCTTGGGCAACCGTCTTTGTTGTGGTGGGGGCAGCTGTTGTGATAGTGGTTGTGGCGGTTATGGTGCTTTTGCTTTGGAGAAGAAAATAGACTATCTGCACGCTTATTATTTGCAGGATTAATTCGTGATGTGTGCTTCAGCGATTTGCTGTGCTTCGCGGTAAACTGCCAGCATCTTCTTGGTAGTGATGCCCCAGGAAAGCTCGTTGCGGACAAATTCTCTCCCCGCTACACCCATTTTCTCCTGCAACACGGTGTCCGACAAAAGCTTCAACAATGCATCCGCTAAAGCTTCGCTGTCCGCGGGTTTAACAAGCAGCCCTGTCTCGCCAGTTCGCATAGCTTCAGCCACGCCGCTGACGTTGAACGCTACCACGGGTTTGCCTGAAGCCTGAGCCTCCAATAGCACTATACCTTGACCCTCCTGAATTGAGGGCAACGCAAACACATCCGCGCAACGGTAGACCTGCGGAAGCTCTTCCTCACTTACATCGCCCAAGAACACGAAGTTGCGTTTAAGGTTCGCTTGAGCCACCTCAGCCTCTAAACTGTTTCTGAGTGGACCGTTGCCAACTAGCACAAACAAGGTGTCCTTGCGCTCCGCAACTACATGTTTTGCGGCTTTAACAAGGTAGCCCAAGCCTTTCCGTGGTATGAGCCTGCCAACGAAGAGCACGATTTGCCTGTCACCCGCGTGGAGGCGACTCTTCATTTTTTGGCAGTCGCCGTTGGGCTGGAATCTCTGCGTGTCCACGCCGTTAGGCACTAAGCGGATTTTCGAGGAGTCCACATTGTAGTATTGAAGAATTTTTCTCTTTGAATACTGGCTTATCGTTACAACTAACGTGGCGTTTCTCGCTGATTCTGCTTCATGCATGGCGAGTTGCCACATGAAGAGGTTCGCCAGTTTCCCCCGAAGCGATATGCCTCCCTGCACAACCGCCTGCATGTACTCATCGGCGAGCACCCCGTGGACCGTCTGCACAAAAGGCACGTTTGCACCACGTTTCCTGAAAGCTTTGAGGATGCCGTAGCCGCTGGCAGTGTGTGCCTCGTAGACGTCTGCTTTGATGGCTTCTGCATTTCTCGCCAAAGTCTGGTTGAAAGTCCAGTTATCCAGCGGGAAAGCGCGGTCGGTGCTCCAGCATGGAACCACTGTTACCCCGTTCAGCCTTGTTGCTCTGCGCAAGCCAGCTTTGGTGCCGCTGTACACGGCTATGTCAACTTCACTTTGCAGACGCTTGGCGGTTTCGAGTATGCGGCGTTCGACTCCTCCAAGGAAGAGGGGAGGTTGAGTGTTAAAGACTGCTAAGCGTAGCTTCTTCATGGAGGATGCCTTTCTCAAGTGTTTCTGAATGGTGTATAAAGCCTTTCGTTATATAAACAAAAGTTCCGACTAAGATTATCCTACCGACCAAATTGAAAAAAAACACTAATCCAAATCGATTTCGCCAAACTCACAATTCTACTTTTTCAAACTTAACCATATTGTTCCAATATCGGGATCAGTTATATCACTCTTGACTAAACTAAAACCCGACGCTTTAAATTTCTTAATAATTGCGTTTCTCAAGGCTTCGGAACCATGAACCTCAATCATATAAAATTTAATCTTTTTAAGCGTCTCAATTGGAACATGGACAAGATATTTCTCCGCGCCTTCACAGTCGAACTTCGCCACATCCGCGCCACTCTCTGTGATAACTTCGGCAATATTTCTCACGTTAATCTCCATCTTTAGCTGTCCTTTCGAAAGGAAACCAAAACTAAGCCCAGTTTCTTCATAGTAAATCATGTGTGTCCCATTACACGCTCCTACGCCTTGTTCGTGAATTTCAGCATTAACATTGTTTCGCTGAATGTTCGCTTTGATGAACACATGATGGGCTTTGACTGGTTCGTAAACAATAACTTTCTTTGCTCCCATCTTAGAAAAGAAAACAGCTGACTCGCCCTCGAAACCGCCGACATCCAAAACAACTTTGCCGCGGACGTCACAACTGTACTCGCCACCTTCTAGTTCCCAGAAGGTACGCAACATTGCCAAAGAACCAATAAGCTCTAATGTATCACCTTTTATCTTGAATACTTTATCATCAACCTTCTCAATAACGTACTTCTGAGCTAGGTCACCAATAGGACAGGCTGTCCTCAGCGAAGCAACAATGTCGAAATTGCCAAACTTCACTTTAAACAGGTCATCCCCAACCTGCTGGATGTCATACTTTTGCATGCTACCATAGCTATCTCGTAAATCCCTAAACTGAGACCAAGTGAGGCGAAGTTTGACGCCATTTCTGAAAGTTACTTCCTTTCTTTTTTTGGTGAATTTCATAAGCAGAACCAAATGCGGCTCTCTTGCGACAGTTAGAGTTCTAGTCAATCCACCGAACGTTACCATGCTAACTCTTCTTGTTTAATACCTTTAAATCTCTTTTCAGAATCAACTGTCGGTTAGACTTGGTCCACTAAGTGCAGTGTTACCTGCGCTATGAATTCTAAGTTATTAGGTAATTCCGATTGATGAGCAACAAAATCTCTTGTCTAGAACGCGCAGAGAACGGCTTACGCTTAAGGTTTTCGTTTACGCAGCATGTAGCTAGACGCGCCGATTAAT
>JBGOXQ010000120.1:0-6252 GCA_041479225.1 Bathyarchaeia archaeon | reverse complement strand
TTGAAAGCTTCATCTACGGATAATGCATTGTCAACCTCGAAGTTGCTTTCCATCTCCAAAATGCTTTTTGCGACTTGTAAAATGCCTGGGTCGTCGTCAACATGTAAAATGCGCAAGCGATCCTTAATATTAACTGTTATTAGTTCTCTGTTTATGAGTTGGGACAATGCGAGACCAACAGCCGACATCAGATAATTTGCGTAGATCAATATAACTTGAATGAATCACAAATACACATTCTAGGTTTAATGTTCAACAGATAATCGCTTCTAAAGTGTGCTTCTGCACATTTGCTTCTTAACCTTTTCTGTCATGTGGCTTGTTGGTCTATTTTCTGCAATATCCTGTTTGAGAGAGTGTGCTTGTAAAATGCATCTTCATAGCATGCTTTGTGAGCCATCCTTACTTGATTTTTGCGAAAAAAACTTTACTAGAAGAGTAGATAGGTTTGTCTGTTCTAAAGTATATAGTTATTAGTTGTGTTGCAGATTTACCGAGTGAAAGAAGCGATGCTGACCATGGCTCAGGAAAAAAAGACAAAACGGCGCCAGTTTGTGTCAGCTTTCGTTGTAGCCATCCTTTTTTTAGCGTTAGTAATTGGTGCTTTCGTTTATTTAGAGGTCACCTTTTCAAAATTTCCCGCATCCAATGCCAAATTGGCTAATTCGGGATACTTGAAGGTGCCTTCATTGCCTTCGCAAGACAGTGGTTATAGTAAGCTCTTCTTAGTTTCAGCAAATGCAAGTTATGGCGTATATAATGGAGAAAAATGTTTCATAATTAATGCAACACTCAGAAACGATTACAGTGCTCAGGAACACCCTCCAGATGGTCTTAGCGGGTACAATTCATCGGGAAATGTATTTTTCATATTATGGGCAAAACTGTTCTCCAATAACAAGCAAATTAGCGCAAACGAAATAACTGCGCCAAATGCCATGCCGGTGCACGGTAGTCCTCAGCATTCTTTAGAGGCTGGCGAAACTGGGTGGTTTGAAATGTACATGGCTAGTTCTGCCCAGAATATTGATACTTTCACTATAGATCTTGTTGCTTTTGGTGGGCTCCCGATACCTTAGGCAAAGTGTGGTATGTGGTGCATTTTCGATTTGGAGTTGAGCGGGACAATTAACCCAGTATATCAAGTAGTACTACACAATACTTATATCCGTTTTCACCAACCCTTTTTCCATCAGAGTTCAGAGGACGGCACGAACGTGAGTTATGGGCATCAAGGCATAAAGGAAAAAGCAGCAGCCAGCCGAATTCAAGAAGTTTCCAGCATTAAGCGAGACAACTACAAGGTTACTGTATCTCTGGACAAAGAGCGCCCCATGTCCACCTCACCGCTCTACAGCAAATATAACATCCAAAGGTACGATTTGCATCCGAACTTCAGCTTCTCACATTTGGACGATATGATTCCTAAGGGCACGCCTGAATACTTGGACCATGGCTGGCCATACGGGTACCAGAACCCGCATAGCCTATTCCGCATTTAGTTCAACCAGCATTTTAATCTATATATAAGGGGGGGATAGGTCTGCAGAGCAGCACGTCCAAGCTGACTCCATCCTGAGAGAATAAACATCTCCAGTACTTCCAACACTCGTGGAAACGCTAAAATGCCCCCAAACATCATTCTAACATATTCAGGAGCTTACATAAATGCCCTATAACGAACTTAGAAAAGATTACCTGCTTAACCGCTGGGTTGTCATAGCCACGGAACGCAGCCGAAGACCCATAGATTTCGCCAAGCAGAAAACCGAACAAGCCAAAACCGCCACGTGCCCGCTCTGTCCAGGAAACGAGCACATAACGCCGCCAGCCGTTCTCGTTTACCTTCCCTCAAACGGAGACATCAAAAAAGACATGGAACAAGGGGACTTCCGCAGCAAAAACTGGATACTCCGCTGCATTCCAAACCTCTTTCCAGCGTTTGCACCGCCAAAAGACCCCGCTGATATAGTGCAGATTATGAAAAGCAACAACTTTGGCTACGGAATCGGGCATCATGAAGTCCTCATAGAAAGCCCTAACCACGCCGACCACCCAGCAGATGCTCCGCTAACGCAACTAGTGCATGTGATTAACGCTTACAAAGACCGCCTAAATGAAATTGCCCATAAACCTTACATTAAGTATGTGCAGATTTTCCGCAACCACGGCTTAGAAGCAGGAGCCTCCCTGTCACATGCGCACAGCCAAATAATTGGCATGCCGTTTATCCCGAGCATTCCGCGAGAAGAGATGGCGGCAAGCCGAAGCTACTGGAACCAGCATGGAACCTGCGCGTTCTGCGACCTGATACAGAAAGAATCACAAACCCAAAGGCTAATAGCGGAAAGCGAACACTTCACAGTTTTCGCACCCTACGCAAGCATTCATCCTATGGAATTCTGGATAATACCCAAACGCCACGCCCAAAATATCCTCAACCTAACATCAGCGGAAACAGAAGCTTTCGCAGAAACATTGAAGACAACTATGAAAGCACTCAAAGACCTCGTGAATGACCCACCCTACAACTACGGCATCCACCTAGCCACAGACAAAGACTCAGGAAACAGCTACCACTGGCACCTCGAAGTCTACCCTAAGCTGGCTACTTGGGCAGGATTCGAAAAAAGCACAGGCATGTACATCAACACTGTCACGCCTGAAACTGCAGCCGCAGAGCTCAAAAAAGCCCTAAACACCTAAAACTCGCCGCTCAAACAACGGCCTAATCTTCAAAACGTCCTCTACGTAAGCCCGCAAAGGCTCAGCCACACTCCACGCCTGCGCAATACAACCCCTGGGCGCATGAGGCGCATCGCCATCAAAAATCTCATTCACCGTTCCCAATCCACTCGCAGAAACCTGCAGCGTGAAAAACGATTCAAGCAAATTCTTCACGAAAACAATGCTTTCGCCAGAGTAATTCTTCGCTTTGAGATAAGCTGTTGTGAATGGCCCCAGCAGCCAAGGCCAAACTGTGCCATTATGGTACGCGTTGTCTCTACTATACCTGTCTCCATAATATGTACCTCTGTATTTCGGGTCGTTACTCTCTAGGGTTCGCAAACCGCAAGGCGTTAAAAGTTCCTGTTGAACTACGTCCAAAATCTGCATGTTGCACTTTTGGTCAAGCATCACGAAATCAAGAGCCGCAACAATTGCCTGATTGGGTCTCAAAGAAGCATCCGCACCATACTCCATCAGGACATCAAATAAGCAGTTTTTCTTGTTGTTCCAGAACTTTTCGTTAAAGCTTTCTTTGGTTTTGTCAGCCAAAATCGAATATCTTCTCGCTACACCATTCTCTTCAAACCTGCTGGCAAGCATCTGCACGGTCTTCAAAGCGTTGTACCAGAGTGCTTGAATTTCCACAGCTTTCCCTGCTCTGGGCGTAATAGCTTTGTGATCTACCTTGGCATCCATCCATGTAAGCTGTTCGCCATGCGCAAGCAACCCATCACTATCCACATGAATGCCAAACGCAGTGCCTTTCAAGTGGCTTTCAACGATATCCTTAAGGTTTTCCCAAAGCTGACGACGAACAAATTCGAAGTCCCCCGTATACTTGAGGTAATGCAGAACGGCGTTGACAAACCACAGTGTAGCATCAACTGTATTATATGCTGCTTTGCCCGATTTATCATGGAAGTAGTTGGGAATTAATCCCTGTTTGCAGTAAGCATTAAACCTTGAAAGCACGCTTTTTGCTTCCTCAAACCTGCCCGTGACAAGCATCAAACCAGGTAACGAAATGAAGGTGTCTCTTCCCCAAGGTTCATACCAGTGGTAACCAGCTATAACGCTTTTCTGGTTGTCTGCATCCCGAACTTGGAAAGCGTCTGCGGCTAAACGAACCCAACTTAACCAGTCAACTGCAAGCAACGTTGGATGAGACAGGTAAAAGTCGGCCAAAAGTTTTTTTTGCCGCTGCAACTTTCGGTGAAAAATGCCCTCAATCTCAGAGATGTTTTCGTCGAGCTCATCCAGCATTCTCACAGTCTGTTGGTTGTCTTCGTCTGCAACTGCAATTAAGGCAAGCACCTCTTGAGTATTTTCCTGAACCATTATTTCGAAGCCACCTGGTTGGTAGCAATCCTCAGCGCCATTTTCTCTGCGGTTTTCGTCTTCACGGTAACGTAGCCTTTCTATCCAGTTTAGTTTTTCATGGAATTCGCCTGTTGTGGCTCGAACTGCGACTGTGGCAATTGGAGCTTTAAAGGTTATCTGGACTTCTCTTTGGGTGTTTTGTTGGCTGAAAACTGGAGGATTCACAGATTTGTTCACAACTGAATGATAGTGCCTGCATGTTATCAATGGGGTAATGTTGACTTTTACCTTTGAGTTGCCACGGTTCGAAATCTCATAAACCACGACGCAAGCGTTTTTTCCGCGAGGCATGAAAACTGTTTTTTCCACTACAACTTGTTCAACTTCATATGTGAATTTTGGGAAGGGCGAAACCGAGAACTCGTGCATGTGAAGGTAACCTTGAGGAAAAACTGCGCCGTAAAACTCGTTTGTGCCAAGCAAGTAAACCTTATCATCCACATTAATTTCTTCATCCAGTTTCGATAGGCAAACAGTTCGGTCGCCAGGAGGATGCAGCGCCGCCACAAGCAGCCCGTGGTATTTGCGTGTGTTTACGCCTAAAACGGTGCTGGATGCATAGCCGCCTAAGCCGTTTGTGATTAACCATTCTTTTTGTATGGCGCTTTCGAAAACTGAAAGTTCTTTCTGAGTTAAACTCAAAATGGGCAAGGTCATTTTATGGCATCAGCTTCGCGATATTTTTGCCGCGGGGGGCACAGAAATAGTTTGCGACTGGCTGGCACTTTGTGCGGAACATGAGAAAATGGGGTTTCTTCAGCTGGTATTCGGTGAGGGTTTCTGCGTATCCCATGCCTTTGGCAAAGACTACTTTGGCTGAGTCGTAGACTTTTAGGAATTCGGGAGAAGCCAGCTTCAATTGCAAGCCCACGGCGTCTGCGCCTGTGGTTAAGACTTCGTCTGCGAGTTTATCCATGCCTGTGAAGGCTACGTCTTCCATGGTGGCGTCGTTGATGACTGGGGCGCTTTTCACGGCGAAAGTCACGTGTAAGCCCATGTTTTTTAGTTGCTCAACTAGTAAAGTGTCGAAGACTATTTCGCCTGCGTTGTCTGCTAAGTAGAGGACTTTGCCAGCTTTTTTTGCGAGTTCGTAGGCTTTGTCTGTGTCGTCTATGATTAGGTCTTTGGCTGCGTCTTTGATGGTTTTGCGGAGGTTTTTGAGGGTGAAGTTGTGTCCTGGGATGTCGAATTCCATGATGTTGCCGACGATGGCGGTTAGGCAGGCTTTTTTGAAGCGGGTTTGTTGGTTGTAGCTTTCGTCTATGAGTTTGTGTGCGTATGGGAGGAGTTCTTTGGCTTTTTGGTTGCTTTGTTTTTTGGTTTGGTGGTAGGGGTCTGGGTTGTTTGTGAGTTGGCGTATGAGTCGGTCGCGTTTGGTGCCGAGGTCTGCTGGGTTGGCGGTGGGTTTGAATTCGCGGTTTAGGAGTTTGATGAGTTCTTGTGTGCATCGGTATCGTAGTGCTGGGTTTGTGGTTGCCATGTATGTTTCTGTTGTGCCGCGTGTGAGGAGGCATGCTGCGCATTCTGGTTCGACTTTCATGGTGGTGGCCTGTTGTGTTTTATTTTGCTGAGTCTGCGAATTCTTTTAGTATGGTGTGGGGGTTTTTTGCTTTGACTATGGCGCTTGCGACGAGTATGCCGTGTGTTCCTAGTCTTAGGGCTACTGATACGTCTGTGCCGTGGCTTATGCCTGCTCCGCAGAGGATGATGGCGTCGTTGTTGACTTTGCGGACGAGTTTGATGGTGTCTGTTACGGCTTCGGGTTGGGCTTTGGAGACGGCTATGCCTGTTCCGATGAGTTCGGGTGGTTCGATGCTGATTATGTCGGGGTTGAGGTAGGCGACTGCTGCGCTGATGGGTGGGTTGCTGGTGCATACGCAGCTTATGAGGGCTTCTTGGTTTGTGAGTTTTATGATTGCGTCGATGTCTGAGAGTTTGAGTTGTTTTTCTGAGTGGTTTATGAGTGTGCCGACTGCGCCTGCTTGTTTTACGGCTTCTGCGAGTATGTGTCCTGTGTTGCTGCCTGGTTTTATTGGGTCTATGTGTTGGGCGTAAACGGGGATTTCTACGGCGTCTGCTACGGCTTTGATGTCGCAGAATTGCGGAGCCACAGCGATGTAGACGCCTGTTTCTTTGCTGGCT